>SHXN01000126.1 GCA_009693305.1 Limnohabitans sp. | reverse complement strand
GTGGGTGCGTTGAAAGAGAAGCTTGAAAAGCTCAAGGCCAGTGTCAGAGCCGAGGTTGAGCACCCGTTTCGGGTGCTCAAGTGCCAATTCGGTTACCGCAAGACGCGCTACCGTGGCTTGGCCAAGAACACGGCTCAACTGATCACGCTATTTGCACTGAGCAATTTGTGGATGGTGAGGAAACGCATCTTGTGTGCGACTGGATGGGGGCGCCCAAAACAGGGCAAAAACCCTCAGTGAGGGGGCAGGTCGCATGAAAATGTTCAAAAAGAGAGTGCTTTTGCGATCGGAGCATTGCAAATTTCATAGTGTGACAATTTACTGCCCGAGAACTTTTTTAAACTGAGTTTTTCAGACCTTCCTTAGGTTTGCTCATCCCTTACTTGCTTGCACGCACACAATTCAAAGGTCAATCGGGATTTGTATTTGCAGCACTCTTGGCTTTTGCCATACCCGGCACAGTGTTAGGCGTTAGTTACATTCTTGCATTCAACGTGCCACCGTTTGAACTCACGGGTACTGCATTGATCATCGTCATTTGTTTTGTATTTAGAAATTTACCCGTTGGAGTGCGTGCAGGCACTGCCGCGTTCAAACAACTCGATAGCGCATTAGATGAGACCTCGCTCATGTTTCGTACAAACACTTGGCAAACCATTCGCTATGTGGTGTTGCCCTTGCTTAAACCCGCACTTATCACCGCATTGGTTTATAGTTTTGTTCGGGCCATCACCACTGTAAGCACTGTGATCTTTTTGGTGACTGCAGAAAATGAATTAGCCACTACCTATATCATTGGACGCGTTGGCAATGGCGACTACGGCGTTGCATTGGCTCTCTGCACGGTGTTGAAGTGACACATGCAGGGCCTGCAAAACGCAATGTCAGCATGATGTTTCAAAGTTATGCCTTGTTTCCGCCCATGACAGTGATCGACAACGTATCTTATGGATTACGCATGAGTGGTGTTGATCGTGCGCAGGTGTTTTCGCGTTCACAAGATGCACTCTAGCAAGTGGGTTTGGTCGATCACAACCAACGATTGCCAAGCGAGCTTTCAGGTGGACAGCAGCAACGCGTTGCACTGGCCAGAGCTTTGGTGCTCGAGCCTCACGTGTTGTTGTTTGATGAACCTTTGTCCAATTTAGACGCGCGATTGCGTCGAAACATGCGTGAAGAAATTCGTGGCCTGCAACAACGTTTGGGCCTTACAGTGGCTTATGTAACGCATGACCAAAGCGAGGCGCTTGCGGTCAACGATCACATCATTGTGATGAATCAAGGCCAAATTGCACAAAGCGGAACCCCTCAAGAGCTTTATGATTGTCCCGCCACTGTTTTTGTTGCAGGCTTCATGGGTGAGGCCATGCTTTTTTTTGCGATGTGTGATTCGCATGGCATGGTTGCGTTGGGTCCCTTGACAATTGAGCCGCGCATCAAAGTCAAATCGGGCGCCGTCAAAGTTGCCGTGCGACCCCAAGCGTGGAAAATTGTCGATCAACACCTCGCGCTCAAAGCACAACTCAAAAAATCAGCGTATTTGGGTAGTGGACACGAATACATATTTGGAACAGAATTAGGCGATATCTTTGTCATTCAAAACAGCACCATCAATCCACTGCAAATCGGACAAAGCGTCGGCTTGGTTCTAGATGCATCTGGCGTGTCAGTAGTAGAAGGAAAATTATCCAATGAACCAACTCGACGCACTCAAACAATTCACCACCGTGGTGGCCGATACAGGCGACTTTAAGCAACTCGCACAATTCAAACCGCAAGACGCCACCACCAATCCTTCGCTCATTCACAAAGCAGTGCAAAAGCCCGAATACTTGCCCTTGCTTCAACAAACTGTTGCACAACACAAAAATGATCCGTTAGATTTACAAATGGATCATTTGCTGGTGCGCTTTGGTTGCGAAATCCTCTCCATCATTCCCGGTCGTATTTCTACCGAAGTCGATGCGCGACTGAGTTTTGACACCCATGCCACTATTGTGCGTGCACGTCGAATCATTTCGCTTTATCAACAAGCAGGCATCGACTCCAAGCGTGTGCTCATCAAAATTGCGTCTACATGGGAAGGAATACAAGCCGCGCAAGTATTAGAACAAGAAGGCATTCGAACCAACCTCACCTTGCTTTTTTCTTTTGTACAAGCTGTTGCGTGTGGCAAAGCCAAGGTGCAACTGATATCGCCTTTTGTTGGACGCATCTACGATTGGTACAAAAAAAATACAGGCGCATCTTGGGATGAGGCCGCGCAAGCGGGTGCCAACGACCTTGGCGTGCAATCGGTTAAAAAAATCTATAACTATTACAAACAACACGGTATTGCCACAGAGGTCATGGGCGCGAGTTTTAGAAATGTAGGTCAAATCACCGCCTTGGCAGGGTGCGATTTGCTCACCATCAGTCCCGAGTTGTTGGCGCAGTTGGTAGGCAATCAAACCACCTTGCAAAGTGCATTGGACGGTAAAACAGCATCACTTCATCCAACACCCGCTGTCGATTTGAATGAAGCTCAATTTAGATTTGCTCTTAATGAAGACGCCATGGCCACAGAAAAATTAGCGGAAGGCATTCGTGCTTTTTGCAAGGACGCTATGCTGCTCGATGGTTTACTTAAGGAGTGATGCATGCGTTGTGATCAAACATCTGCGTGGAAAAAACTGCAAGACGAGTCGAGTAGTTTCCCCAACTTTGATTTGTCGCAAGCTTTTGCACAAGACCCGCACCGCGTCGATGCATTTAGCGTCCAAGCACCACATGTATTCGCCGATTTTTCTAAGCAACCCATCAACGCACAAGTGCAAAGCCTTTTGTTTGAATTGGCTGAGCAAACAGGGGTGCTTGCCAAACGCGACGCGATGTTCAACGGTGATGCCATCAACACCACCGAAAACAGACAGGTCATGCACTGGCTACTGCGTCAACCCGCACACTCCTTAACCAATCATTTGTCATCGGCTCTTCAAGATGTACATGGTGTTTTAGACGCCATGCTGGCTTTTGCACAAAGCATCACTAACGACAAAATGTTCACAGACGTGGTTCATATCGGCATTGGCGGATCCGATTTGGGCCCGCGCATGACCGCGTTTGCATTGCAAACCTTTGCAATCACCAACAAACAATTTCATTTTGTCTCCAACGTCGATGCGCATGAAATCGACGCCGTACTTCAAAAGCTTCGGCCTGAGCAAACCTTGTTCATCGTTGCCTCCAAAACATTTACCACGCTTGAGACCATGACCAATGCGCAAACGGCCAAAAAATGGTTTTTATCTCAAGGCGGCACCGATACGCAAAGACATTTCGCAGCACTCACCACCAACACCGCAGACGCCAAAGCGTGGGGCGTCGGACATGTGTTTGGTTTTTGGGATTGGGTGGGCGGTCGATATTCCATCCACTCATCGATTGGTCTGCCGTTGGCCATCGCCATTGGTGCGCAAGGCTTTCGTGATTTTTTAAGCGGCGCGCATCAAATGGATCAGCATTTTTTAAATGCACGGATTCAAAGCAATTTGCCTGTGCGCTTGGGTTTGCTCGACGTGTGGCATCGCAATTTTTTGGGATATAGCAGTCGCAATGTTGCGCCCTATCATGCGCATCTCAAATATTGGTCTTCTTATTTGCAGCAACTCGAACTTGAGAGCAACGGCAAACGAGTTGATTTGCAAGGGCAATCGATTTCTTATCAAACCGCACCCGTGGTTTGGGGTGAACCTGGAACCAACGGACAACATGCTTTTTTTCAAATGTTGCATCAAGGCACGCAAGTAGTTCCTGTTGATTTTTTGGCATTCAAACACGCCTCGTATCATTTGCCACAACATCAACAACAATTACTAGCCAATGCATTGGCGCAAGCACAAGCCTTAATGATGGGGCGCAATGTGGCTGGTGGTCATCGACATATGACAGGTAACCGACCCAGCACATTTTTTTTAATGGATCGTTTAACGCCTGCCACCTTGGGTGCTTTGATTGCATTGCATGAACACCGTGTATTGGTAAGCGGTGCGGTATGGGGCATCAACAGTTTTGATCAATGGGGCGTGGAGTTGGGCAAAGTAATGGCTAACGATTTGATTCAAAAAATAAATACAGGATACGTCAGCGGATTAGATGCTTCTACTGCGGGCTTGCTTCATCGCATTCGTTTATCCTAAAAATTTTTAATATAAAAAAAGGGCCGCAGATGCGGCCCTTTTTGTTTTCAAGCCAAGCGACTTGAGCTCAAAGACATTACATGCCCATGTTGCCCATACCACCCATTCCGGCGCCGCCCATGCCGCCGCCGCCAGCACCAGGCTCGTCCTTGGGAGCTTCTGCAACCATGGCTTCGGTGGTGAGCATCAACGATGCAACAGACGCTGCGTTTTGCAGTGCAGTGCGTGTGACCTTGGTGGGATCCAAAATACCCATTTCAATCATGTCGCCATAGGTGTCGTTGGCTGCATTGAAGCCATAGTTACCTTTGCCAGCCATCACTGCATTGACAACAACAGAAGGCTCGCCACCTGCGTTGTAAACGATTTCGCGCAATGGAGACTCAACAGCTTTGAGAACCAGTTTAATACCAGCTTCTTGATCAGCGTTGTCGCCTTTGATCGTGCCAGCTGCTTGACGTGCACGCAACAGTGCAACACCACCACCAGCCACAATGCCTTCTTCTACAGCAGCACGTGTGGCGTGCAATGCGTCTTCAACGCGTGCTTTTTTCTCTTTCATTTCAACTTCAGTTGCAGCGCCTACTTTGATCACAGCAACACCGCCTGCCAATTTGGCAACGCGCTCTTGTAATTTTTCGCGATCATAGTCGGATGTTGCTTCTTCGATTTGAATGCGGATTTGTTTGACGCGTGCTTCGATGTCGCCAGCTGCACCTGCACCATCAATGATAGTGGTGTTTTCTTTGCCCACCTCGACGCGCTTGGCAGAACCCAAATCAGCCAATGTGACCTTTTCAAGTGTGAGGCCAACTTCTTCTGCAATCACTTTGCCGCCAGTGAGAATAGCGATATCTTCGAGCATGGCTTTGCGACGATCACCAAAACCAGGTGCTTTAACAGCAACGACTTTGAGAATGCCGCGAATGGTGTTGACCACCAAAGTAGCCAATGCTTCGCCTTCAACTTCTTCAGCGACGATGAGTAAAGGACGACCTGCTTTTGCAACGGCTTCGAGTGTGGGTAACAAATCACGGATGTTGCTGATTTTTTTGTCAAACAACAATACAAAAGGATTGTCGAGCAATGCCACTTGTTTTTCGGGGTTGTTGATGAAGTAAGGTGACAAATAGCCACGATCAAACTGCATACCTTCAACGATGTCGAGTTCGTTGTCGAGGGACTTGCCGTCTTCAACAGTGATCACGCCTTCTTTGCCCACTTTGTCCATGGCTTTGGCAATGATGTCGCCAATGCTGGAATCGCTGTTAGCAGAAATAGATCCGACTTGAGCGATTTCTTTGGTGGTGGTGGTGGGGCGTGAAGCTTTTTTGAGTTGCTCGATCAATGCAGTAACTGCTTTGTCGATGCCACGCTTCAAGTCCATGGGGTTCATGCCTGCAGCAACATACTTCATGCCTTCGTGAACAATTGCTTGAGCCAACACAGTAGCGGTGGTTGTGCCGTCGCCTGCGTTATCAGAAGTTTTGGAAGCCACTTCCTTGACCATCTGCGCCCCCATGTTTTGCAACTTGTCTTTGAGTTCGATTTCTTTTGCAACCGAGACACCGTCTTTGGTGACCGTTGGCGCGCCAAATGAGCGCTCGACAACCACGTTGCGCCCTTTGGGTCCTAAAGTGACTTTAACTGCGTTGGCTAGAATATTGACACCCTCGACCATGCGTGCGCGGGCTTCGCCGCCAAAAATTACGTCTTTTGCTGCCATTCCAAATTACTCCGATATTGGTTAAATGATTACTTCTTTTCGACAACAGCGAAAAGGTCTTCTTCTTTCATAACGAGGAGTTCCTCGCCATCGACTTTGACGGTTTGGCCGCTGTATTTGCCAAACAAAACGCGGTCGCCAACTTTGACGCCAACGGGGCTTAATTCGCCTTTGTCATTTTTTTTGCCTGGACCGACGGCCAAGATTTCACCTTGATCGGGTTTTTCTGCAGCGGCATCAGGGATGACGATGCCGGAGGCTGTTTTGGTTTCGCTGTCAATGCGCTTGACGATCACGCGATCGTGCAGGGGACGAAGTTTCATGTGGACTCCAAATAGAGAAACTAAAGGTTAAAAACAACAATGCACAAAGCGTGCGTTGGTGGAGCGGGGTTGGAATGTTAGCACTCAGAACCCTTGAGTGCTAATTTTAGGGTAATTTGGTTGGATTTCAAGGGGTAGCAGAAAAAAACTCACCTAAATGTTTGGAAATTGTAAATAAATATTAATTTAGTATTCAAAAATAAAGAAAACGGAGGCTTAGATTGTAAGAAAGAATCCGTTTTCTTACCGCTTAATAAATAACGCTAATGGGGCAAAGCATTCACGTGCTTAACTTTAGCCTTGTATCTTTTCTTGCTCGGGGGCCTCTTGCTTTTGAGTACCAGCTTTAACCACATCACCAATGACCCCGAGTCCCTGTCCAGCCAAATCGATCGCTTACCAGCGACATCGCCACCACCGCCCTTAGCCGCGTGCTCTTGAGCACGACCAGCCTTGCCCTTACTATGTCCATGTTCGTTCCCCGCACCACTCAGTAGTTTCTCTGCCATTGGCGCTGCCAAACCTGCTAATGCCATTCCCATATTGATTCCCCTTAATAAAGTTAATTAATTAAATTCAACGTGATGTTGATTTTTAAGTTAAATCATTGAATGATTGAAAACTGATAACTTAGCAGGCTGCTGAAATATTGGTCGATAAATCAGTTTGCATACCTGGTTGATCTTTTTTACTGAGGTAAATTGCACATTCTGAAATTCACGCCCTTATTTGCTTGTTTTTTGAGGTTTTGAGCCACTTTCTTCATCATTTGTTGGCTT
>SHXN01000125.1 GCA_009693305.1 Limnohabitans sp. | reverse complement strand
GGCGTATTGGAGTTATGCAGGTAAGAAACATATTTCATTAGAACTTGCAGAAGTCATAGAGCAAGCTAATGAAGCCAACGATGGGCTCGAAAAAGCTGAAGTGGAAATGAAAGAGCTGAAAGAAAATATTGAGAAGCTTGAAACCAATGTACGTCAAATGGACTCACTTAAAGCGGCTTTTGCTAACGGTATTGTTTTGCAAGATGTTGAAGCGGCATACAAAGCACAAAAAACTTTGAGTGCAGAGCGTCAAGTCGGTATTGCAGCGTTGCGTTTGCTCACCAATGGTGTGAACGATCCTGAAACAATCGCGGCATTTCAAAAATCATTGGAAATGTCCGAGTGGGGTAAAAATCTTCAAACAGTTTGTGCCGCTCAAAACGCATTGGCAGCTGCGGGGCAAAAAGTTCAGGTCTTATCTGATTGCAAAATTCCAGAAAAAGATCAGCACGGCAGTAAAGAAAAATCAGCCAAAAACGCACACGATGTTCATTGGGGATATGAAGGCGATAACGGCCCTGAGCATTGGGGCGGTAACTTTCCTTTTTGTGGAAAAGGAAAAAAACAATCACCTCTGAATATCGTTGGCCCATTTGAAAAATCGAAAGACGTGTTGTCTGTGAGTTACAAAGAAGGCCCACTCAAAATGTTAAACAATGGCCACACCATTCAGGTGAATGTGGAGCCTGGTAGCAAATTAACGATTGGCAAAGAAGAGTTTGACTTGTTGCAATTTCACTTTCATCGTCCCAGCGAAGAGCAGGTTGATGGAAAGAATTCGGCCATGGTTGTTCACTTTGTTCACAAGAGCAAGGAAGGCAAGTTAGCCGTGATTGGTGTGTTGCTTAACGAAGGCAAAGACAGTGCATCGATTAAAACATTGTGGGCTAATTTGCCATCCAAAGAAGGTGAAGAGTATTTGCCTGCTAAGGTCACTCTTAATCCTAGCAGTATGTTGCCAAAAGATTTGGGCTTTTATAACTATGAAGGTTCACTCACAACACCTCCATGTACAGAGGGTGTGAATTTTTATATTCTTAAAACGCCAGCAGACATTTCAAAAGCACAGTTGGCAAAATTTCCATTCAAGATGAACGCGCGCCCTGTGCAAAACCTGAACGGTCGCAAAATCAGCGCGGGTTAATGGTTTATATGGATTTGAGGCGTTCGGTTGACGGCACAACGCGCGTTAACCGAATGCCATAACGATCGTTAACTAAGACAACTTCGCCTTGCGCAACTACTGTATCGTTAACCAATAAATCGAGTGGCTCGCCAGCGATGCGGTCGAGTTCAACCACGCTGCCTTGGGTTAAGCGCATCAAATCTTTGATTCGAATTTGAGTACGGCCCACTTCAATCGATAAATTGACAGAAATATTTTGCAACACATCGGGATTGATGTTGCTGGGATGACTCATATCAAAGTCATTGGGGGTAGGCAACTTATCTTCCTCAGTTGCTTGTTCGGTGGGGTTTTCTGTGGTGTCGTTCATGGTTGATCCTATCTCAGTGATGTCCAGGGATGATTTGTTTTTCAATGCGAACTGCGACATTGGATCCCTTGGTTCCAATATTGACGCCAAACGAGGGCACACCCTGTGCCATGAAATGTGCTAATTCAGGTTTCTTAAAGAAGAGTAAATCACCTTCTTTCATCGAATTTAAATGTTGCAATGTGGTTTTGATTTGGCCCATGACGACACGCACATCAATATGTGCATCGCCCACAGCAATGGCTAAATCTTCACGCCATAATTTGTCTGACTCAACGTCGCCATCACTACTTTGTACGCGATTGCTCAGCAATTCACGCAAAGGTTTGAGTGTGGAATAGTTGTAAACCAAGTCGATGAATCCTTTGCCGCCTGATGTGGTGGACTCTGTTTCAAATCGACTCAATACGACTATATCGTTTTCGTCAGCAATTTGTGCAAATTGTGGATTGATTTCAGCGCTTACGGTTTCACAATCGATTTCTAAAATGGGCGACCATGCGTCTTTGAGTGAGCGAAAGAAAACGCCCAAAATAATACTAATGATGCGCGATTCGGTGGGTGTAAATGAACGGCCTGGCGGCAATTCGCCAACGCCTTTTCCAAATCCGCCAAAAAAACTGTCGAGTGAGCTGAAAACCACATTGGGGTCGATCATGATGACCGAGAAGCCGCGTAATGGATTGATGCGAACGGTGTTTACTGACAAAGGTGGTTTGAGCATCTTGAGATAGTCACCAAACTTCAACATTTGTACACGGGTTGGGTTGACGCGTGGCGTTGTGCGCAAGACTTCGAGTAAACCTAAACGAAACATGCGAATGAATCGCTCGTTGATCATGTCGATCGACGAAACATTAACGCCCAAGCTGCTGTTTTCGCTCGCTAGGTCGTGTTTTTGTACTCGTAAGCGCGTGTTAAAGCCCGTGTCGGCTTCGATGGAGCCGTCTTTTAGACCTTCAGCTAGCGCTGAAAGTTCTTCTGGACTTAATAGGTTATCGCGTGCCATGGATTTATTGCATTACAAATGAATTAAAATAGATTTCTTCAATGCCACCGAAATCTTCGTACTCTTCAAGGCGCTTGTTCATCACCTCTTTGAGTTTTTCGGCGAGTTCTTTTCTAAAATCAGGTTTTTTGGTTTCTTCCTCGGTGGCTTGACGCATGATATCTAGCATGGCTGAGCGCAAAGCAAACTCATGCTTTTTGACATTGTCAAACACGCGTGTGTCGTAATGCGTCATCAATACAATATTAACCACCATCACTTTTTTAGATCCGGTGATGTTGGTCATTAAATCTTTTTCGAGCTGAAGATAATTTTTTTCAAATCGTGTGGCCTCAGGCGCTTCTTTTCTGAGCTTGGCAGGCGCTTCGTCTTTGGCCTTGGTCGCTGCTGCTTCCAATTCTTCTAGCTTATCCATGGCGGCGAGTTCGGCTTTTTTCTCGTAGAAACCAGAGAAATAAAGTGTTCCAAATGCCACGCCAACCATGACGACAATGGAGCCAAAGGCGATGCCGAGTATCAGAAGAATCGGTTTCTTCTTTTTTGGCGCAGCCTCTTCGCCTTCTGGTGCTACCTCTGGTGCTGTTGCCATATCTAACTCCTCTTAATGCCTGAATCAGGCGTAAATATCCAAGTTTGAATCGTTACCTTGTTGAACAATTGCGGCCGACCCTATTGGGGAATCATCTACCGCTGCGAGTTTGACATGATTTTCTTCCGATGGGTGAGAAGAATCACGTGATTGTCCTTGTCGTCCTTGTGAGTTTCCTTGACCGACATGAACAGATGTATGGGCGTGCCCCATTTGATTCAAGGCGTCTTTGAGTTTTTGACTGCCTGATTGAATGAGGTCTTGCGTGACTGCATTGTCGGTCTGGAACAAGGCGGTCAGTTTGCCGTCGCGCATTTCGAGCTGTACATCAACTTGTCCTAAACTGGCGGGTTTGAGTACGAATTTCATTTTCCATTCGCCATCGGCCAGTTGTTGATGAACGCGAGAGGCTAATTCGATTGCCAACTTTTGGTTTAATTTATCAAATGTTTCGGTTAAATTAGCAGCCACGGTCGGTGCTGTTGCCTTGGTTGCAATATTCTCACTGTGTTTGTTGGTCGTCGATGTGGTGTTTTGCAAAGGCGTTGAATCACTGAATGTATCAATCGATGAGATCGATTCATCGCTATTGTTTTTCTCGTAAGACTTAATCAGCGCTTCAATATCTTGGGGGCGCAGTTGAGCGTCCATTAACGACAATACTGCCAATGTACTGGGCATGGTTATATTGGCAAGTTCTTGTGTAATGGGCGGCAAGGCGGCCTTGCCAAGTTCAAGTGTTGTGTTTTGAAGTGCTTGAAAAAGATGGGTTTTAGCGCCCAAATCAGTTGTGGCATCAACAGTTTTTGCGTTGTTTGTAATGTTTGTGATGTTTGAGTTTGCCAGTTTCGTCAAAGCTGTTAGATCGGATGAGGGTTCACTCATCGTGATCAAAGGCGTGTTTGACTGCAACACTTGTGCAGTTGTCGGTATGGGAGTCGGGGTGGGTTTGGGTGATGAAACTGTCGATTGTGTTGCGACCAATAAATTTTGAATTTGCTGTTCATCCAAGCCCATGGCTCGTGCAAAGTCAGCCAAGCTTGCGTCATCAGGTTCATTGTCATGGGTTGTCACAATTTGCACCTTATCACTCAAGGCGATGGTTTTGAGAGACGCACGATCAGCTTGTGGCTTCATTTCAAGTTCATTGTCATGGGCGACAATTTGCACCTTGTCACTCATGGGGGTGGTTTTTAGAGACGCACGATCAGCTTGTGGCTGCATTTCAAGTTCATTGTCATGGGCGACAATTTGCACCTTGTCACTCATGGGGGTGGTTTTTAGATACGGACGATCAGCTTGTGGCTTGATATCAGAGTTCGTTGTATCTCTTTTCTTATTTGTCGTATGCTCATTTGCACGTCGGCTCGTTTGTGTTGTGTTCTGTTCGACCCTGGCTTGTGGTAAGCGTCGATTAAATGTTTCCGGATGGCTTTTTAGCTCTACCCAACCTTTTTGAGAAAAATGGGTTGCCTCTGATCTCGAGTTGCCATGGGGCTCGTCATTTTGGCCTTTTGTGGCAAAGTCTTGCCGTTTTTGAGAATTAGGCGATTGCAATTGCCGTTTGAAATATTTACCAAAATCAAGGCCTCTCAATGCTGGTTTTTCTACCCGTGCTAAACCATTTGCCGAGCTGGTTGACTCAGCGGCAGGCGCAATGGACGCAGTGTTTGTAGCATTTAAAGGAGACATGTTCATAGTGTTTCAGTGATTCAAAAGTCAATTGTTTCTGTGATTAAGCAAAAATCGTGACAGGTTTGAAATTGCCGTGTCCTTGGAATCAGTAAATAGCGTTCCAAGATCTCCATATAAAAAGTTTTGGGGGGTTTTAATAGATATAGGTTCAAGGCCATTGGCACATCCATTGCTTAATAAGTTTATCCGCGCTTCAAAAGCGACAAAATGAGTTCTAAAGAATTCAAAGAATGGAATAAACTGAAATGAGCACACTGTCCCTGTCAGCCGTTCGACAGAATTTAGTTAGGTTTGACTACACCGGTCTGGGAATTCCCATGCTGGTGTTGTTGATCATGGCTATGTTAATATTGCCTTTGCCTGCCGTTTTATTAGACTTTTTATTTACTTTTAATATTGTGGCTAGTCTTGTGATCATCATGATTGCTATCAGTAACCGCAACCCCTTAGATTTTTCTTCATTCCCATCGGTTCTTTTATTTGCAACCATGTTGCGCTTAGGATTGAACGTGGCATCAACGCGGGTCATTTTGGTTCATGGTCATGAAGGGCATGAAGCAGCTGGCAAAGTGATTGCAGCGTTTGGCGAGTTTGTGATCGCCGGCAACTATGTCGTGGGTTTCATTATTTTTGGCATCTTAATGATCATTAACTTTATTGTGGTGACCAAGGGTGCAGGACGCGTATCTGAAGTGAATGCGCGTTTTACATTGGATGCGATGCCTGGTAAACAAATGGCAATTGATGCTGACTTGAATGCGGGCGTTATTGATCAAGAAACGGCTAAAAAACGTCGTCAAGAATTGTCACAAGAATCTGATTTCTTTGGATCGATGGATGGTGCTTCTAAATTTGTGAGCGGCGATGCCATTGCGGGCTTACTAATTCTTCTCATTAATATTGTGGGTGGCCTGGCCATTGGCGTATTGCAGCACAATATGCCAGTGGGTGAAGCGGGTAAGTTGTATGTACTCTTAACTATTGGTGATGGCTTGGTTGCACAAATTCCATCTTTATTGCTTTCATTGGCAACGGCCATTATTGTGACGCGTGTAACAACCACACAATCAATGACCGAACAAGCCAAATCGCAGTTGTCTAATCCAGCTGCATTATTTATTTCTGCTGGCATTTTGTTGGTATTAGGCTTGGTTCCTGGTATGCCACACACCATGTTTATTACATTGGCTGCGGCCACCATTGGTCTGGGATTAATGGTGATCCGTAGCGAAGTGGTAGAAGAGGCTACACAAGAGGCTGCCGCACAAGCTGCAGCAACCAATGAAGCACCCAAAGAATTGGATTGGGATGATGTGGATCAGGTTGATTTGATTGGACTTGAAATTGGTTATGGTTTGATACCTTTGGTTAATTCCGATACGGGCAGTGAATTGATGAATCGCGTCAAGGGTGTGCGTAAAAAATTAACAGCCGAATTGGGCTTTCTTGTACAACCCGTTCGTATTCGTGATGATTTAAATATTGATCCTGATTCGTACAACATTGTTTTAAAAGGTGTTGTGCGTGGTAAAGGCGAAGTTAAAGTGGGTCGTGAATTGGCGATTAACCCTGGTCATGTATACGGTGATTTGCCTGGTACGCCCACTAAAGAGCCTGCATTTGGCTTAGATGCTGTTTGGATTGAGCCGTCACAACGCGATCAAGCACGCACATTAGGCTATACAGTGGTGGATGCCAGTACAGCAATCGCCACGCATTTGAATAAAGTTTTGCGTGAAAACGCTTCTGATTTGCTAAGCCAAGATGAAGTTCAACAATTGTTAGATAAATTAGCGGCTAAATCACCTAAATTAGTTGAAGACATGGTGCCAAGCAAAGTCAGCTTAGGAACATTGACGCGTGTTTTACAAAACTTGTTGATTGAAGGTGTCTCCATTCGTGACATGCGTAGTATTGCCGAAACGCTCACCGATGCCAGCTCTAAGAGCACCGACCCCGAACAACTGACAGCATCTGTCAGACCTAGATTAGGTCGTATGATAATGCAAAGTTTGGTCGACGAAAAAAATAATTTATCTGTGATGACTCTAGATCCTAGCTTGGAACAACTACTTCACAATGTGTTGCAACAAAGTCAACCCGGCCAGCCCGTCGTTCTCGAGCCTGGTTTAGCCGAGAATTTGTTTGCGGCATTGCGTCAGTCTGCAAGAGCCATGGAAGATGACGGCTTAGCTGCTGTTTTAGTGGTTTCACCATTGATTCGTGGTTGGTTGTCTAA
>SHXN01000124.1 GCA_009693305.1 Limnohabitans sp. | reverse complement strand
ACGACCCCAATCAAGAATTGATGGCGCAAGGGATTGCTAATTTTGTAACGCCTTTTTTTGGTGGTATGCCTGCAACAGGCACGATTGCCAGAGCCCTGACCAATGCCAAAAATCATGCGTCAAGCCCCATCGTTGGCATGACCCACGCATTGATGCTTTTATTGATTGTGTGGGTTGCCGCACCTTTGGCTTTTGATGTGCCTTTGTGCGCGTTGTCGGCTATTTTGATGTTTGTTGCATGGAACATGGGCGAGAGGCGAGCGTTTGTTCATCTCCAACAATTTCGTCTACCCTATCGATTTACATTGCTTGCCGTTTTTGTTTTAACTGTGATGGTTGATTTAACAGTGGCTGTTGGTGTTGGCTTAACTGCTGCTTGTTTAACGTTGATTTATCGAATGGGTACTTTGATTCGATGCGACACGGTGATTAAGAACCCACACACACAAGCCCATCGGTTGCATGGCGCACTTTTTTTTGCAGCGGTTTAAGTGGTTGAACAATTGGAGATGGATTTGCCCGATCAACTGTTGGTTGTAGATATGACGCATTTGATTTATTTGGACTCCAGTGGTGCGGACGCTTTGCGCAATTTGCTCAACAGTTGCCACAACAAAGGCATGCGCTGTGTGTTTTGCGGCTTGAATCGCCAGCCTTTGGGTATGGCCGATCGCGCGGGCTTGCTCCACTTAGGGTCGGAGGGTGATGTTTTGCCCCATTGGGAGGCGAGTCTTGCTCTGGCGCAGTCACCACAATAGCCCTTTTCACACAACGTAGAATATGCCCATCTAGAAAGTACTGTTATGTCGATTTTTCAGCGCCCCAATTACACGTCCGAAGTGACCCAATTTATTGAGTCTCTCAAAGAAGCCAAGCCAACGCTTGAGGCTGAGCAACGTTTGGGGCGAGCATTGTTGTGGGACAAGCCAGTGGACCGCAAGGGGCAGGATGAATTTTCCAAAGCCAAGGTCGCTCAAAAGCCTTACGTCTATCAAACCCAATCGTGAGTGATCCTGTCTTTGAATTAGAGCCGCCAAGCGGTGGCCCCGAGTTGTCGGATATGCCCTTGGTGGTCGATCAGGTGGCTTTGGCGCGTTTGTATGGTGAGCCTCTGTTTAAGATGCCTCACGATTTGTATATTCCGCCTGACGCGTTGCAAGTTTTTTTAGAGGCGTTTGAAGGCCCTTTAGATTTATTGCTCTATCTCATTCGCAAACAAAATTTTAATATTTTGGATATTCCGATGGCGGGCCTCACGCGCCAATATTTGAGTTATGTGGACGAGATTCGTGTTCACAATCTTGAATTGGCAGCTGAATATTTGTTGATGGCTGCGATGCTCATAGAAATTAAATCTCGCATGTTGTTGCCACCCAAAAAAGTGGCCGAGGGCGAAGAGGCGGAAGATCCTCGCGCAGAGTTGGTGCGGCGTTTGCAGGAGTACGAGCAAATAAAATTGGCGTCTGTGCACCTTAATGAAGTGCCGCAATACGGCAGGGATTTTTTGCGTGCGCAGGTGTATATTGAACAAGCACTGCAACCACGCTTTCCGCATGTTGATTCATTGGAATTGCAAGCGGCTTGGTCTGATATTTTGAAGCGAGCCAAGTTAATTCAACATCACAAAATTTATCGTGAAGAGTTGTCGGTTCGCGAGCACATGAGTATGATTTTGCGCAAGTTGCAAGGTCAACGCTTCATTGAGTTTGAAAATTTATTTGATCCTGACTATGGCGTGCCTGTTTTGGTGGTCACTTTTATTGCGTTGCTTGAGTTGGCCAAAGAAACCTTGGTTGAAATCACACAAGCAGAAGCTTTTTCACCCATTTATTTGCGCTTGGCTTATGCGCCAACCGATTGATTTATTTTTCTAACTTGGATTGACGGCCCATTAAAAGGGCAACGGCTTGCACGGCACTGAGTTGCCCCTCTAAAAGCTGAAAAACACTGTGTGTAATAGGCATATCGATGTTGAGTTGTTCGGCTCTTTGAAACACCGTCTTTGCGCTGGATACACCTTCGGCAACATGGCCTAAATCTTTTAAGACTTGCGCCAATGATTTGCCATAAGCCAAACGAAGGCCTACTTGTCGATTGCGTGAAAGATCGCCAGTGGCGGTTAACACCAAATCACCCAATCCACTCAAACCCATGAATGTTTCGGGTTGCGCCCCTAATGCGACGCCGAGTCGAGTCATTTCTGCAAGCCCACGCGTAATGAGCGTGGCACGTGCATTCATTCCCAATTGCAAGCCATCGCACAAACCTGTTGCAATGGCCAAAACATTTTTGACAGCACCGCCAACTTCCACACCAATTAAATCGTCATTGGTGTAGATGCGTAAATTTTCGGCATGAAACGCGTCGACCAAAGCGTTTCGAACAGACGCATGAACACTCGCCGCGACGAGGGCGGTGGGCAATCCTTGTGCAACTTCTTGTGCAAATGAGGGGCCACTCAAAGCGCCGACGTGCATTTGTGGTGCGACTTGTTGTTGGACTTCGTGCGCCATGCAACTGATGCCTGTTGCAGATTGGTTGGAAGATTCAAATCCTTTGCACAACCATACAACGGGCAATGTGCCCACATGAGATGACACTTGTTGCAACATACTGCGTAATGCAGATGTGGGCGCTGCAATCACAATCAGTTGCATGGATGAAAACCATTCACCGATGGGTTGATGACTTAGGTGCAATTGATCGGGAAAGGTGAACGAGGGCAAATAGCGGGTATTAGAGCGCAATCGTTGCATTTGAGCGACCTGCTCGGGGTTGCGCGCCCACAATGTGACCTCATGTCTTTTGCAAGCCTGCAATGCCAACGCTGTACCCCATGCACCCGCGCCTAATATGGCTATGCGCATGGGTTGTGACATGTTTTGTTTAAAAATTTATTGGGTCAGACCTTGCTGGGCCTGTTGCTGTTCGTACATGGCTTGGAAGTTGATTTCAGCCAAGTGCACAGGTGGAAATCCTGCGCGCTGAATGACATCGGAAACATTGCCTCTGAGATAAGGGTAAACAATTTGTGGGCATGAAATACCGAGCACAACAGACAGTTGATCTTCTGGAATATGACGGAGCTCAAAAATACCCGCTTGCTTGACTTCAACAAGAAACACGGTTTTGTCTTGTATTTTTGTTGTCACAGTGGCCGTTACTGCAACTTCATAGATGCCATCAGACACACGCTCGGCACCAAGACCGAGTTGTATATTAACCGCAGGTTGCTCGGTTGATAACAAAATACCGGGTGAGTTGGGTTGTTCGAGTGATAAATCTTTGAGATAGATGCGCTGAATTTGAAAGACCGTCGCTTGTTCTTCGGACATGGAATGCTTTCTATGAGTTGATTCAACTTGAATTAGATTCAAGCGAGTACTACGGTTGGAAAATAGAGATTATCTCAGGAAGCCTGAAGCATGGGCATGAGGTGCCCTTGGCTGTCTAATGCCATCAAATCATCACAACCGCCCACGTGGTGATCACCGATAAATATTTGGGGAACCGTTCTGCGACCCGTGAGTTGCATCATCTGTTCGAGCTGTTGTGGGTCTTGATCGATGCGCACTTCTTCAATGCTTGTCACACCGCGCGCGTGCAAGAGTTGTTTGGCACGCACGCAATAGGGGCAGACAGCCGTTGTATACATTTTGACGTTGGGCATGATGAACTACTTTCTCAATAAATCAGGCTTTTTCGACGGGTAAATTGGCTTCTTTCCAGGCTTTGATACCTCCGCTGAGGCATTGAACTTGTGTATAGCCGATTTTTTGGGCGCTTACCATTGCCACTTTGGAGCGAACACCCGTGGCGCAAACCATGACGATGGGTTTGGCTTTGTCAGAGACCACAGCAGCCAATTGATCTGCGATTTTGTCGGCAGGAATATTTTTGGCGCCTGTGATATGACCTTGCGCAAACTTCTCGGGCGAGCAAACATCAATGACAACAGCCTTTTGGCGATTGATCATCATGACGGTTTCATTGGGGCTAATGCCAGAGCCGCCAGCGGCTTTGAGGGTGGGTAGAAACAACAAGAATCCCGTTGCTATGGCGACGCTAATAAGCATCCAGTTATCAATCAAAAATTTCACGCGAGACTTTCTTTGAGGGGTTTTTGTAAACCGTATTTTAGAATCAGTAGGATGCGTTTTGGAAATTAGTTCACAATGGCCCCCAAATTTTTGTTTTTTCAATCATGTACAAGCTTGTTTTGATTCGTCACGGCGAATCCACCTGGAATTTAGAAAATCGCTTCACCGGCTGGACCGATATCGACCTCACCCCCACTGGCATTGCACAAGCCAAGGCGGCAGGGCAACTTCTCAAAGCCGAGGGGTATGACTTTGATTTAGCCTATACCAGCGTTCTCAAAAGAGCCATTCATACGCTGTGGCACTGCTTGGACAGCATGGACAAGCCTTGGTTGCCTGTGATGAACGCTTGGCGGCTCAATGAGCGTCATTACGGCGCCTTGCAGGGCCTCAATAAGGCCGATATGGCCAAAAAATACGGGGACGCTCAGGTTTTGCAGTGGCGCCGAAGTTATGACACCCCCCCTCCTGCTTTGGAGTCCACCGACCCCCGATGCGAGCGCGGTGACCCTCGCTATGGCAAGTTATCCCCTGAGCAAATCCCACTCACCGAGTGCCTCAAAGATACGGTTGCGCGCGTGATTCCTTTTTGGGAGGAGTCGATGTCTAGCGCGATTCGAGCGGGCAGACGGGTATTGGTTGCGGCGCATGGCAACTCCATTCGCGCCCTTATCAAATATCTCGATCAAATCCCCGATGCGGATATCGTGAGTCTCAATATCCCCAATGGCATTCCCTTGGTTTATGAATTGGATGATCAACTGCGCCCGATTCGCCATTATTATTTGGGGGATGCCCAAGCGGCTTTGGCCGTTGCGGCTCAAGGCAAGTGATAATGCGTTTTGCGGTGGCGTAAATAGTTTCATCGTTGTACATTGACAGTTGGATTGACGGCTGATCTTTGCTCACTTTTGATTGAATAAGGGAATATATGGGTCATAAACTCAAAATTGCAGGTTGGCTAACGGTTGGCGTCTTAGCGGGTGCACTCACCACTTTTTCTTTGCAAACGGTTGCTCGTGGCAACATGGCCACTTTGCCGCTAGAAGAGTTGCAACAACTCGCGGCTGTTTTTAGCATGATCAAAAGCGACTATGTTGAAACAACCGACGACAAGAAATTAATTTCAGATGCCATCTCGGGCATGGTCGCAAGTCTTGATCCGCATTCACACTACTTTGACAAAAAATCTTTTAAAGAATTCAGAGAAGGCACCACGGGACGCTTTGTCGGTGTTGGCATTGAAATATCGCAAGAAGATGGTTTCGTCAAAGTGGTGTCCCCCATTGAAGGCTCACCCGCTGATCGCGCGGGCATTAGGTCGGGCGATTTAATTACCAAGGTGGATGAAAAGTCTCTTAAAGGTTTGCCTTTGAATGACGCGGTCAAAATGATGCGTGGCGAACCCCGCACAAAAGTGGTTCTGACTATTCAACGCAAATCGGAAAATCGCAGTTTTCCCGTCACCATTATTCGTCAAGAAATTAAAACTGTTAGCGTTAAAAGCAAAATGATAGAGCCTGGTTGGGGCTGGATTCGTTTATCTAATTTTCAAGAGCGAACTGTTGATGACATGGCGCGCAAATTAGAAGACTTGTACAAACAAGACGCCAATCTCAAAGGTTTGGTTTTGGATTTGCGCAACGACCCTGGTGGTTTGCTTGATGCTGCGGTTGCTGTGTCTGCGGCTTTTCTTCCAGACAATGTAACGGTAGTGTCTACCAATGGTCAATTGTCTGAGAGTAAATTTGTTTACAAAGCAGCGCCTGAGTTTTATATGCGCAGAGGCAGTACTGATCCTATTCAACAACTCACCAACAACACCAAAGGCATTTATAAAAAAATCCACATGGTTGTTTTGGTCAATGAAGGTTCTGCGTCTGCCAGTGAAATCGTAGCGGGTGCGTTGCAAGATCACAAAAGAGCCATCGTGATGGGTAGTCAAACTTTTGGCAAAGGCTCTGTGCAAACCGTGCGTCAATTGGGCGCAGATACGGCTTTAAAAATTACAACTGCACGCTATTACACGCCCAGTGGAAAATCCATTCAAGCCAAAGGTATTGTTCCTGAAGTATGGGTGGATGAAACTGCCGAGGGCAGTCCATTTGCCGCATTAAGAACACGCGAGGCTGATCTTGAAAAACATTTGAGCAGTGGTCAAGGCAATGAAGTCAAAGATCCCGCTCGTGAAAAAGCGCGTGAAGACGCGCTCAAGCGTTTAGAAGAAGAATCTAAAAAACCTGTTGCTGAACGCAGACCACCCGAATTGGGTAGCGCAGAAGACTTCCCGCTTCAACAAGCACTCAATCAACTCAAGGGCCTGCCCGTTAAAGCCAGCAAAACTCAAACTGTTCGCACTGCCGAAAAAAAGGAGTGAGCGGTTTTGAATGATGCCCAGTTGTTGCGTTATTCGCGACATATTCTTTTAAATGAACTGGGCGATGAAGGGCAAGAACGACTTTTAAAAAGTCACGCTTTGATTGTGGGTGCAGGGGGCTTAGGTTCTCCCGTTGCGATGTATTTAGCAGCCTCTGGTGTGGGGCATATCACCCTCATCGATAACGATCGTGTAGATCTGACTAATTTGCAACGTCAAATTACGCACACCACGTCGCGAATTGGCGTTTTAAAAACAGCGTCTGCGCGCACGGCTATGCACGCACTCAATCCAGATATCCAAATCACTTGCATCGATCAACGCGCCGATCGTGCACTACTTGAAAAAATAATTGCTAATGTGGATGTAGTGGTGGATTGTTGTGATAATTTTGCGACTCGCCACGATATCAATTGGGTTTGTGTACAACACAAAAAACCAATGGTAAGCGGCGCGGTGATTCGCTTGGATGGTCAACTCACCAGTTTTGATACGCGTCTTGCTGACTCACCTTGTTATGCGTGTTTATTTCCACCCGATCGCGCACCCGAAGAAGTGAGTTGCGCAACCATGGGCGTATT
>SHXN01000123.1 GCA_009693305.1 Limnohabitans sp. | reverse complement strand
ATCTCTGCCGCCATGCACTACCTCAACCATCGCCCCAGAAAATGCCTCGGCTTCAAAACACCCCACGAAGTCTTCTGGAAGAAGCTACACTCGCGTCATAACGCGGTTGCACTTCAGACTTGAATCCGCCAGTTTATCTTATGAGATCTTAAAAAACAATGATTTGCACTGAAGAGAGGTGCTTGCTAGGATCGATGGATATTGAATCAAGGAGAGTAAACAATCAATTTCAAATTCAAACCCATCACCCCAAATTTAGGCGTCGAAATCACTGACATTGATTTGTCAAAGCCTGTGGACTCACAAACGCAAAAGAAACTTTATGATTTATGGTTGCAATTTGCGGTGATGGTGGTGCGAAATCAAAAACTAGAACCGCCGCAATTTGCAAGCGTGGCGCAGTTGTTTGGCGACACCTTGCAACAGCAACTCGCCAAGTTCACACTTCAAGATCATCCCTTGGTTGGGACAATTTCTAGCCGTGATTTGCCCATGGTTGATGGCAAGCTCAAAGTGCGTGGCGAAAACTTTCATACCGATCATTCCAATTATTCAGCGCCTCCCAAATCCACGATGTTGCACGCCGTTGCTCTACCGAGTCATGGTGGTGACACCCAATTTGTTGACGTGCGACGCGCCTTTGATGAGTTGTCACCTGCAATCAAAGAAAAAATTCTGCCATTGCGCTCAGCCCATGTGTATGAAAGCAGTAAGAGCCCTCGCAAAATGGCCGCAATCAGTGCAGAAGAACGCGCCAAGGTGCCACAAACACTTCAGCCCTTGGTGATTCGCCATGCAGAAACAGGACGTGCCGCACTGTATCTCAACACAGGGCGTATGGAGGGTATTGAGGGGATGGAAAGCTCAGAGGCGGTCAAGTTAATCGATGATTTGTACGCTCACGCCACGCAATTGAAATACGAATACAGACACCAATGGAAGCATGGGGATATGGTGATTTGGGATAACCGAAGTGTGATGCATCAGGCTAACCCTGACTTTGATCCTGCCGAATATCGCTTTTTGTATCGTATTATGTTGCAAGGCGCGCCACTTACTGCCTATCAAGAACAACATCACGAGGAGACGGTTACATGAAAAAACTGATTTTTTCTTTTTTTCTATTATTGGGATTAACACCGCTCGCATCATGGGCGCAAAACTACTCAACCAAACCGATACGCATGATGGTCCCATTTACGCCAGGTGGCGGAACCGACATCTTGGCTCGCATCATTGCAAAAAACATGAGCGATGGTTTGGGTGTTCAGGTGATTGTCGAAAATAAACCTGGCGGTAATACATTGGTAGCCACTGAGGCATTGGTGAGAGCCGCACCCGATGGTTACACCTTGTTGATGCAAACCAATAATCTCGCGTCCAATGCAACTTTGTATGCAGGCAAATTGAGTTTTGACACGATACGTGATATCTCACCTGTTGCATTGGTGGCAGGCAATCCCCATGTGTTGGTGGTCAATCCTTCGGTTAAAGCCAACGATCTCAAAGAATTTATTGCATTGGCCAAAGCCAAACCGGGGACCCTCAGTTTTGCCTCTGCAGGCAGTGGCACGGTCAATCATTTGTCGGGAGAGTTACTCAAGATACTGGCTGGCATTGACATGCTACATGTGCCTTACAAGGGAAGTGGATCGGTGATGCCCGACCTACTGAGCGGTCAAATCAATTCTTTATTTGGTGCAACTCCTAACGTTACTGCACAAATCAAAGAAGGCAAATTGCGTGCAATTGCAGTGACAACACCCAAACGATTTAAAAATTTACCCAACATACCAACGATTGCAGAACTTGGATATCCTGGTTATGACTTTCGATCTTGGTTTGGAATTATTGCCCCTGCAGGAACTCCACGCGCCATCATTGATAAATTGAACGCCGAAGTCATTAAAGCGCTGAAAGACCCTGCCGTTTTGGAACGACTCGACAACTATGAAATATTTGGTTCAACACCTGATGAGTTTGGTGCATTCATTCGAAATGAGATCGAAAAAACAGCGCAAATTATCAAAGTATCAGGGGCAAAAATTGATTAAATTTTTATTTATAAAATTTTTTTTTGGTGGTTTTTTTTTAGCGGGTGCTGTCAGTGCTGTTTTTGCACAGGCCTATCCCAATAAGCCCGTCAAAATCATTGTGCCGTTTTCGGTCGCTACGGCCGCAGACATTGCAGCAAGGCAACTTGCCAGTCGTCTGTCTGAGATGTGGGGTCAAGGCGTTGCAGTAGAAAATCAAATGGGCGCTGGTGGCAATATTGGTGCAGTCAATGCAGCCAAGGCGTCGCCCGATGGTTACACGCTTTTTATGGTGGGTGTTAACAACGTCATCAATCCAAGTTTGTATAAAGACGTCGGCTACGATGTATTAAAAGATTTTCGACCCGTTTTACGCGTCTCTAGTGCGCCACTGGCCATCGTTGTTCATCCCAGTTTTCCTGCTAACAACATTGCTGAATTGGTGGCACTTGCCAAAGCCAAACCCAATTCCATTGTTTATGGGTCGGGGGGTAATGGAAGTGTGACTCATTTGTCCATTGAGTTGCTCAAGTCTCAAACAGGCATTGTGATGACGCATGTGCCTTACAAAGGAATTGCGCAGATGATGGCCGACATCATGGGCAATCAAATTCCGATGGGCTCGCCAGCAGCAGCCAGCGCATTGCCACAAGCCAAGTCGGGCAAAGTCAAAATTTTGGCGGTGACCAGCATCAAACGATCTTCGCAATTACCTGATACACCAACGGTTGCAGAGTCAGGCGTACCTGGCTTTGATGTTTCCGCATGGAATGGTATTTTGGTGCCATCTAAAACACCCGATGATGTGGTAAACAAATTGCAAGCAGATATTGCCAAAGTGGTTCAGAACAAAGATTTTATTGAAGCTTTGCAAAAGCAAGGTTTGGAAAATGATTTGCTTGGACCTGTTGAGTTTAAAAACTTTATTGGCTCAGAGTTATCAAAGTGGGCGAAGTTGGTCAAAGACAGTGGCGCAAAATTAGATTAATGATTCAAGCATGAAAAATCCAAACACCTTGCGTTTAGGCGTTGGCTCTAGCTTTGCTGATGATCGCATTTCGCCTGCTGTTGAATTGGCTGAAAAAGGCGACATTGATTATTTAATTTTTGAATGTTTGGCCGAGCGCACCATTGCGCGTGAAAATCAAACCAAATTAAAAAATCCTGAAAAAGGCTATACGCCACGATTGCTTGAGCGCATGAAAGCGGTGATGCCGGTTTGTATTGAAAAAGATATTCGCATCGTCACCAACATGGGCGCGGCCAATTCTGTTTATGCAGCACGTGACACCAGACGTTTAGCCAAAGACATGGGACTAGGTGATGTGTCTTGCACGATTGTCACTGGTGACGATGTGGCCGATTTACTCAAAGTCAATCCGCAACTGGAAATCATGGAGTCGGGCGATCCTCTCGAATCCTTGTTGCCCAAAATGGTTTCTGGTAATGCTTATTTGGGTGCAGACGTGATTTGCAAAGCATTGCAAACCGATGCACAAGTGATCATCACTGGGCGAGTTGCTGATCCTTCTTTGTTTGTTGCACCGATGATGTATGAATGGGGTTGGTCGTACGACGATTGGAACAAATTGGCATCAGCCACTGCATGCGGGCATTTGTTGGAGTGCTGTGCGCAAGTCAGTGGGGGCTGTTTTGCAGACCCTGGAAAAAAAGAAGTGCATGATTTAGCGCGCTTGGGATTTCCATTTGCAGATATCCATGCCAACGGGAATTTTTGGGTAAGCAAAGTCGAGGGTACAGGTGGTCGTGTTGATTTGGCTACTTGCAAAGAGCAATTGATTTATGAATTGCACGATCCCTATACATACATCACTCCCGATTGTATTTTGGATATCACCGACTTAGAGATGTACCAAGACGGCGTTGATCGCGTTCGCATTGAAAAAGCAAAAGGCAGACCGCGCACCGACACTTATAAAGTTACAGTTGGTTATGACGACGGCTACATGGGCGAGGGGCAAATTTCTTTTGCGGGCCCCAATGCAGTGGCCAAGGCCAAGTACGCATCTCAAGTGGTGCAAGATCGTTTAAAAGAACGCGGATTTCAGTATTCTGAAGTAAGGGTCGATCTCATCGGCATGTCAAGCTTACATGGCAACGTCGATGCACGCATCGAGCCGTATGAAGTTCGATTGCGTTTAGCCATGCGAACCACTAGCAAAGCAGCGGCTCAAGCCGTGGGTTTTGAAACTCGCGCATTGCACGTCAATGGCCCTAGCGGTGCGGGCGGTGGCTCAGACCCTGTTGTGAAAGAAATTTTGGCCGTGCAATCGGTTTTGATTCCCAGGGCTATGGTTGACAAACAAGTTCAGATTCAACAGGTGACGTCATGACACGTGTTTATGATTTGGCACATGGTCGCGCAGGCGACAAAGGCAATACATCCAATATTTCGGTTATCGCCTACAACGATGCGGCTTGGAAAGTTTTGCAACAACAATTAATACTAGAAGTGGTAGCCAAAGCTTTTTCACACATCACCACTGATACCATCACTCGTTATGAGTTACCTAAATTGCAAGCACTCAACTTTGTGATTGAAGGCGCATTGGGTGGAGGTGTGACTCGTTCATTGGCACAAGATGCGCATGGCAAGTCCTTGAGTAGCTTGATGTTATCTATTGAAATCAACTAAAACCAATCACGTGATCAAAAATCATCTCAAACATCACCTACAAAGCGGTCAACTTGGCCTAGCCATGATCATTAAACAAGTGCAATCAGTAGATATGGCCTTGGCCGCAAAAACATGCGGCTACGACGCCATCTATGTCGATTTAGAGCATTCGGTGATTTCAGAACACGCAGCGGCGCAAATGTCATTGATGGCGTTGCACACGGGTATCACACCCATTGTGCGTGTGCCCAGTCATGACGCGCATTACGCCAACCGCATATTGGATGCGGGTGCATTAGGCATTGTGGCGCCACACGTGAGCAATGCAGATGAAGCTCGCCAGGTGGTGAAGGCTTGCAAGTTTGCACCATTGGGTGAGCGTTCTGTTGCGGGCACGTGGCCTCATTTTTCTTATGCGGCGATGCCGCCCGATGTCGTGAGGCAAACACTCAATGACGCGACCTTGGTGATTGTCATGCTCGAAACGCCTGAAGCTGTTGAGCATGCAGATGAAATTGCAGCCGTTCCTGGTGTAGACATTGTTCACATTGGTTCCAGTGATTTGTGCGATGCCATGGGGATACCGAGTCAATTCACGCATCCAAAAATTGAACAAGCATTTTTAAAAGTGATTGCGGCTTGTAAAAAGCACAACAAGATTTGTGGCGCAGGTGGTTTGGGCGGTGCTCCCGATGTTGCACAAAAAATGATTCAACTCGGTGTTCGCTTTATTACAGCAGGCAATGAATGGGGCTTCATGATGCAAGCGGCCAAACAGCGCTCGACACAATTGCGCGCGTTAAAACTAAATTAATACAAAGGGAGTTCTTGCATGAAA
Source organism: Limnohabitans sp. (assembly GCA_009693305.1). Classification (GTDB taxonomy): domain Bacteria; phylum Pseudomonadota; class Gammaproteobacteria; order Burkholderiales; family Burkholderiaceae_C; genus Limnohabitans. Next base: position 1,590 of record SHXN01000123.1, on the reverse strand, counting down.
GTGATTGCAGAAGATTTATGGTTTCCAGAGGGACCTGTTTGGGTGGGTGACGGTACGTGGTTGGTGGTTGAAATTCGACGCAAAACACTCACGCGCATTTGGCCCGATGGCAGAAAAAAAATTGTGGCTGAATTGGGTGGTGGACCTAACGGTGCCGCCATGGGGCCCGATGGTTTTTGTTACATTGCCAACAACGGTGGTTTTAGTTTTAGACAACGCGACGATGGTCGATGGGTCACATCAGGTACACCTGACGATTATGTGACGGGTCGAATTGATCGCGTCAATATCGATACGGGTGAGTTTAAAACGCTTTACGACAAAATTGGAACCAGTCGTATTCGCGGCCCGAATGATTTGGGGTTTGATGCGCACGGTGGTTTTTGGTTCACCGATCCAGGAAAAACCCGTCACCGTGATTGGGATCGCGGCAGTGTGTGTTACGCCAAGATGGATGGCTCGTTTATTCAAGAAATGATTTTTCCTATTCACAAACCCAATGGCGTTGGTTTATCACCCGATGGCAACACCTTGTATGTAGCAGAAACAGAATCTGCACGTTTATGGGCGTGGGATCTGAAAGGCCCAGGACAACTCAAGTTTCCTGCAGTGGCGTCGCCCACATCACCCCACGGCAGTCGATTGGTGTGGGGTTCTCCCGATTACAGGCGATTCGATTCCTTGGCCGTAGAGGCCAACGGCAATGTTTGTGTGGGCACCTTGGATAAAGGGGGTATTACCGTGATCGAACCGCATACAGGGCATGCCACGTTTGTACCTGTTGAAGGCGATACCCATTGCACCAATGTTTGCTTTGGCGGCCCCGATCTCAAAAAAGCCTATGTCACGCAATCGTATGCGGGTCGATTGGTTGAAATCGATTGGCCACGCGCAGGTTTAAAAAATCCGTTTTAATTTTTTTGTTTGGAGTACAACATGTATTTTTTAGTCATCAGCACACCCATGGCGCAAAAGCCTTCACTGGCACGCGACAATCAAAAACAGTGGTGGGATTGGATCAATCATTTGCAAAGTATTGGCGTTGCAAAACACATCTATACCAAGTTGGGCCGTGGTGCAGTTGTGATTTTTGATGTGCAACAACACGAAGACGTTCATAAGATTGTGAATCAATGGTCCGAATGTGTTCCTGCGACGTTTGAAGTAACAGCCTTGTTGCCCAAAGAACATCAAGAAAAAATCGCCAAGGCGAGCTTAAATCCGATGAGCTTGTAAATCATGACTGAAAAAAACTACCAAGTCGTATCCCAGCTAAAGCCGTCAAGAAAAAATCAATACAACGATTGCCTGTTGATTTTTTAAATCGCATACGTGCGATGGAGGACGTCACCAGCACCTTGTCCGATGCGTTAGGCAATCTTGGTTTAACGGGTGCAATTTCGGCTCGCGTTCTCAAACCCAATTTACCCAACCATTGCATGGCAAGGAACGGGGTCTTTGGCGGAACTCCTGAAACTCATTTCCCCTCTGAAACTACACTTTTCTTGTCCAACTTGATCCATAATATACCCACTAGGTTTTTCATACTTTTTTCATACCATCAGAACTGGAGTATCAACATGACCAAAA
>SHXN01000122.1 GCA_009693305.1 Limnohabitans sp. | reverse complement strand
TAGCCAATAACCGCGTTCGATTGATTGGTTATTGTGGTACCGAGCGTCATGCGCAATTTAAAGATATTGCGACTTTGCAAGAGCAAGGCGTTGCCAATTACGATTACTCCTCTTGGGTCGCATTATTCACTAATAAAGACATACCTGTCGAAATGGTGCAGGCCTTGAGAAGAGAAACCATGGCGATCGCACAAGACAACGATTTTCAACAACAGCTCATTAAATCGGGTTTAGAGCCTTGGGCACGAAGTGCGCAACAATTAGAAAAAATTGTGGATGAAGATTTTGTGCGTTGGCTAAAAATTATCCTAGAAGCCAATATACAAAGCAGTTGATATATTCAAAAATGACTGCGATACCTACTGTTAAGTTAGCAGGCTACCAAGGTGCTAACTCTATCTTAACTGCCGAGCTTAAAATTTTGCATGCGCAATTGCAGACATCGGGTGTAGATGGGTCTATTGATTTTCTAGCCGATGTCACAGCCCACAACGAAAAAGCTACGCAGTTATTTGCTTCCGTTGAAAATAATCAAAGCCAAATTGCTTATATGGCATCGAGTTATCTTTCTGCCCGTGTCAAAGAGTTGTCTGTTTTAGATATTGCATTTTCAGTAGAAGACCGAATAACAGTTTGGTCTCGAATAGACGGACAAGCAGGTGAGATGATCAAGCAAGCCGTTGAGAGTCAAAGTGGTTTTAAGGTATTGGGCTTTTGGGATAACGGATTTCGTCACATTTCTAATAGCGTGCGCGCCATTCATCATCCCGACGATTGCAAAGGTATTGTGATACGCTCGCTCGATAGCGCTGATTACCGTGCCGCACTCAATGCTTTAGGGTTTAACGCTGTGACAACAGACGTCAAAGATTTGGTGCGTGTCATCGAATCGGGCGAAGTTCAGGCACAGGAAAACCCGCTTACTAATTTATTAAACTTTGATATTTGGAAGCACCACCCGCATGTAAGCTTGACTCATCATTATTTTGGTGTGTTGTTGTTGGTTTGTTCTCAACAATGGTACTCACAGTTGACGCCGACTCAACAACAAATTTTAGAAAGTGCAGTGAAGATTGCAACTAAAAAGCAACGCCAGTGGGCCGCTGAGCAAGACGAGTCAGCGATCAAAGAACTGGTCACGCATGGCGTTGCGATTGTGGAAATTAATCACATCGATAAAGCTGCAATGAAGCGCGCAACACATGATGTTACTCAGCAGTTATTGAAAAAACTGCCCCCCACGCTGATTAACGCGTATTTGCCCGATAGGCTTTAAAACCCAACGTTGTTGCCACCTTTGAGTTGCAAAATCTCACGCGCTTCAGCAGGCGTTGCAACATCAAGTGACAGCGCTTCAATGATGGTTCTGATTTTGTTCACTTGCACTGCATTGGATGTGGCAAATTTACCAGGAGCGTCCCACAAAGAATCTTCTAAGCCAACGCGTACATTGCCGCCCATCAGTGTTGACATCGTCGCAATTGGAATTTGTTGACGACCAGCACCGAGCACTGACCAAATATAGTCGTTGCCAAATAAACGATCGGCCGTTTGCTTCATTTGAGCCACGTGTTCGTAGTGGCTGCCGATGCCACCCAAAATACCAAACACCGATTGAATAAACAAAGGCGCTTTGACAATGCTGCGCTCTAAAAAATGCGCTGCTGTGTACAAGTGACCGATGTCATAGCATTCGATTTCAAAGCGTGTTTGATTGGCGCTGCAAGACTCCAAAATATATTGAATATCTTTGAATGTGTTTTTAAACACACGGTCGTCAGAGCCCACCAGATAAGGCTCTTCCCAGTCGTGTTTGAAATTTTTAAAACGACTGAGCATGGGATACAAACCAAAGTTCATGGAACCCATGTTGAGGGAGGCAACCTCTGGTTTGAGTTGAAGTGCGGGTTGCAAGCGCTCCTCCACAGTCATCGTGGGTGATCCGCCTGTCGTGAAGTTGATCACCACGTCAGATTGCGCTTTGATTTTTGGAGCGAATTCTTTAAACCATTTGGGGTCTTGCGTGGGCTTGCCGTTGATGGGGTCACGCGCGTGCAAGTGAACAATCGCCGCGCCCGCATTCGCAGCCTCAATCGCAGCTTGTGCGATTTCATCTGGCGTAATGGGCAGATAAGGCGACATGCTGGGCGTATGAATCGCACCAGTAACAGCACAGGTGATGATAACTTTACGTTTGGGTCTGGACATGTCGGTCTCCTATTTTTTGATACTGAGTCACACATGCTACTGCAAACGAGGATTAATCGGGTTTGCACTAGTACGGAGGGTGACACATTTCGCAGACGATTCAAGGGTTGTCGATTGATTTGAACCGTTGTAAAGGTGTGTGTATGGCTAGAATTTCTTATCCCCAATTGGATGACTCTCCTGAGATCGCTCAGTTGTCTTCACAGATCATCAAGGAGCGAGGCAAGTTGCATAACTTGTACAAAATGCTGCTCAACAGTCCGCCAGTGGCGCAAGGTTGGCTTAATTTTCTAACAGCGATTCGTCAAAAATGCTTACTCAGCGGCAAGATTCGTGAACTATCGATTTTGCGCATTGCCGTGATCAACAAAGCAGATTATGAATTCAAAAGTCATATTCCTTTCGGGCTTAAAGAAGGACTCAGCAACGAGGAAATTCACGCATTAGAAAACTGGCAGGCCTCTTCACTGTTTAATGATTTAGAAAAAGCCGTATTGGCTTATACCGACTCAATGACCAAAGAGGTCCACGTGCCCGATGCAGTTTTTCAAAAAGTAAATCAGTATTTTGATGCCCGCGGAATGACCGAACTCACAGCGACGATTGCGGCTTACAACTTGGTTTCTCGATTTTTAGAAGCGCTTGAAATTGATCCCGAACCATAAATAGGAGTTTGATATGAAGTCTCAACTCATTTCGGTTTTGATGTGGGCCTTGATGGGTGCATGGCCACTTCAAGTTTTATCGCAGTCTGTCTTTCCAGATCGCAATTTGCGATTGGTCGTGCCGCAAACGGCAGGAGGTCCATCGGATGTATTGGGTCGAACGATTGCGCATAAACTCGCAGATACGCTGGGCAAATCGGTTGTCATCGATAACAAGCCGGGTGCAGGTGGCAATATTGGTTCCGATATCGTCGCCAAATCAAAACCTGATGGTCATACGATATTAATTAATATTGCTGGCATCTTGGCAATCAATGAGTCTTTGTATAAAACCATGCCGTTCAATTCTGGAAAAGATTTGGAGGGTTTGGGAAAAATTGGTTCATCCAACATTATTTTGGTTGCACACCCTTCATTTTCGCCCAATACGATTCGTCAACTCATTTCATTTGTGAAATCTAAACCTGCTGGCACTTTTTCTTATGGTTCAGCAGGCACAGGTTCGCCTCAGCACATCGGTGGTGAGTTACTCAACACCAAAGCGGGTATCAAGCTCAACCATATTCCCTACAAAGGCGCGGTACCTGCACTCACTGATTTATTAGGCGGACAAATTCCATTGGCGATTGTGGGTTTGCCCGCAGCTTTGCCACATGTCAAAGCAGGCAAACTTAAAGCCATTGCTATTTTTGGTCGAACACGATCCGCCCATGCACCCGATGTTGCTACTTTTGTTGAAACGGGTTTCGCAGAAATCGAAGTGGAATTGGTGTATGGATTGTTTGTTGCAACTGGTACTCCCAAGCCCATCATCAACAAATTGAATCAAGACCTGATTGCAATTTTGAGGACTGCAGATGTCAAAGAAAAATTATTAAGCAATGGATTTGAGTTGGTAGACAGTTCTCCCAAAGAACTCGATGACTATCTTAAAAGTGAAATTGAAAAATGGCGTCCTATTGTGAGAGATTCGGGTGCTGTTGCAGATTGACATTGATATTTTTTAACTTGAAGAGATCGACATGACTAGAAAGATGAAAGACATTCACCGTGTGATTACGGGTACTGACAGCCAAGGCAAATCCGTCGTAACTTGGGAGGACAGTGCGCCAGCTAAACACGAATCACATTTCCCCGGAAGAGGCCATACAGATTTTTGGGTATGGCGTCAAACCCCACAACCATTGAATGGAAAAGAAGATGCCGGTTTGTGGCACGATGAATTTCCAGGCCCGAGACCGGGCGGCCATCTTCGCGTTGTGCATTGGTTATCCAAAGGCGATGATCCATCCAAAGTACCACCGATTGTTGCTCCGCATCCACCTAAAGTCGGTGCAGTTGCGGGTAACACTCAAGTGGTCGATGGTCGATCATGGGACCGTGGTGGTGGAAATAATTATTGCATCTCGGACAATCACAAAACAGAATCGGTTGATTTTGGAATTGTTCTTGAAGGTGAGCGAATCATTGTTTTGGATGATTACCAAACAGCAATCCTGCCTGGTGATATTGTGATTCAAGTGGGTGCGTGGCACTTGTGGGACAGCTCACGCATCGGTTGCTTGATGGCCTTTGACATGGTCTCTGCATGTTTCCATGATGACGGAAAAGGATTGCAGCAATGTAACGATCCCGTGATGTTGCCCAATCCGAATCAAAAATTACCTGCAGGTGTGAAGCCACAACGTCGTATTGTCACGATTGATAAAGTTGAAAGCTTATCAACGCTGGTCACGGACTCTTTTTCACCTGATGTTAGAACAGATCCCGCAAGACTAGGATTTGCAATGCAACGCATGTGGGTGATTGATGGACATCCTGCGCCCATTGTGAGCGAGACATTGCACTTGCCGTATCTGTTGATTCCACCTGTGAATGGCACGGTGCTCAACTCTTACACCATTCCACCCGATAGTACTTGGCGTGGCAAAGCAGGAGTGAATGAAGCGAAGGCTTATTATGCGAGCCTCAACGCATCTTCTATTTCAACATGTGGCAGTATGAAAGACTACCCCTATTCGCAAAAATTAAAAACAGTGGAATTTGCGATTGTGACCGAAGGTGAAATCACATTGGTTTTGGATCAACAAGAAACGCATCTTAAAGCAGGTGAGATTGGTGTGATTCGTGGAGGCAACTATGCGTGGAGCAATCGTTCAAATAAACCCGCTGTCGTGGTTGTCGCCACGCACGATGCAACGGATTAATGAGTTATTGCCCACCCGCCACATCCAATATGCTTCCATGCACATAGGATGCGCCGTCACTGGCTAACCAAACAACGGCTTTAGCCACTTCATCAGGTCCGCCTGCGCGCCCAATCGGAACAACGTTTTTAGCCATCTGTTCCATGGGCGCAATACCGCCATGCACGTTATGAATTTTAGTTGAAATCAAGCCAGGGCGAACGGCATTGACGCGAATGCCGAAAGCACCCACTTCTTTGGCTAACGACAGATTAAAAGAATCCAAAGCGCCTTTAGAGCCTGCATAGGCCGTACCGCCTCCTAAACCGCCTCATGCGTTTGACAGCTTCACGCGCACAGTAATAAACGCTAAACACGTTGGCACTATAAAGGCCTGATACATTTTTTTCATCGACTTCGGTGATAATAAAACTCGCTAACTGACCCACATTGTTGATGAGAACATCGAGTTTTCCAAACGCGGCGTCGAGTTCTTCAAACATGCGCGTGACTTGCGATGATTGACTCACATCGGCTTGTATCGCAACTGCTTGGCCACCATTTTTTTAAATGGGCTCGACTAATTGCAAGGCAGCAACTTTACTGTTCTTGTAGTTGATACCAACTTTGTAGCCCTCTTGTGCGGCGAGCAAAGCAATGGATGCACCGATGCCACGACTGGCACCCGTGACTAAGATGATTTTTGAATTGTTTTTCATTCGGGTTGGATGTTCGCTTCTTTGACCAAACGGACCCATTTGGTGACTTCGCTGGCAACATGTGATTTGAGTTGATCGGGTGTCATGGGCATGGTTTGAATACCAATGCCTGCCATTTTTTCTTTGAATTCATTTTGCTTGAGGATGTTGGTGATTTGGGTGTTGAGTTTTTCAACCACATCCTTGGGTATGCCTGCAGGACCCAACACAGCAAACCATGCAGTGATAATCAAAGCCAGGCAATGTTTCTGACAAGGCGGGCCTTTCTGACAAGGCGGGCCAATCGGGTGCCAACATAGAACGCTTGTTGGATGTCACGCCCAGCACGCGCATTTTGCCGCCTTTGGACTCCGCCAGTGATTTTTAAAAAACCTAATAAAATCAATAGGTTATAGGAGTAAATATTTTAAATCTTGCTCTGGTACCCGTACTGGTACCCAAGCAAATAATGCAGACACTCAGCCGATAGATATCTAAATAATTAATTAATTAACCTGACCATATCTTTCTTAACCCCCTCGTGTGCCAAACGAGAGAATCCAAACGCTCGGATCATCGGACCTTTGATTTATTGCTGATAGCTTCTTAAAGGTAGAAATAGACTAGCTACATTAGCCGATTATTGAAGGCTCAGTTATTCGCACAGGAGCAGTCTCAAAAATCAATTATGTTCATTTTTTTGACTCAGATTAGAGCATGATTGAATTTGGTGAAGTCTGGGCCGAATAGAGTCTATATGGTGGTATGGTTTGGTCCAAATCGGTTTCGGCAAGACCCCACCGTACCCGTACCCCCTAAATATGGCGTGGGACTTCAGACTTGGGTTTACACACTGTTTTGCTCAAATGAAGTATCATTTTTATTATTTTTCAGAATAACACATAGAGAAATTATAATTATAGAAATCAACAATTTATAAATAGTTACATTTGTAAAAATTTACATAGATCAACAGATGAGTTTTCAATTACGAAATTTTCTTATAAAAGAAAGACGTGGATTCAAGTATGAAGTGCAACACGTCTTAGCGATTCACGAAACACCTGATTTGGTGTACGGAACTGCCATTTTTTTATGTAAGTTGTTGATTATATTGACATTTTAGTGTTTACATGATGTTGACATGAGAAAAAATGCTGTTGATTTATAAAGGTTTTAACTGACTAGATTTACATATTGTTGACATGGGCACGACTTTTCAGACCCAATGATACTAAGAGAAATGACTAGGAAACGACACTTGGACTTTCGCTTGACTCTTCCTCCAAGACCTTTACCCTCCTCTTATAAATCATTTACATAGGGAGAAGTCACATGAAACGAGTCGCAATCTACGCAAGAGTCTCTACTGACAAACAGACTTGTGAAAATCAACTGATAGAACTTCGTGCAGTCGCAGAGAGATGCGGTT
>SHXN01000121.1 GCA_009693305.1 Limnohabitans sp. | reverse complement strand
AGCTCAGTTGACGTAAATATGTAGTGGCCTGATCCTGTCACTCAGCTAAATCAACTTGAGTAATATCCGACCAAATTCCCAAACTTCGATTCAGCAGTTCTCGATGGTTAGCCGCTGAGACTGAATGACGTGACAAGGCAAATAAGTTTTCCACTTCACTGAATATTGATAGAAATCGCTGTGCTTGGCCTGCTGATTTAAAGCGTTTCATCCGGCACTCTCTGAGCCGCGTTGGTTAATGCGAATTCTCAGCTCGATTGTTGGCGCCTTTATACCTGATATGGCAACATCTCTAAAGCTCAAGGCAAAACGAAAGTACAGCCAAACACATTGGCTGATGATCTCTGCGGGATAGCGGTGGCGCTTGTAGGATATAGGTAAAAGTGTGCTCATCAGCTAGACTTTAGCTGATGAATGGGAGTTAACTTGACGATGCCAACAAGAGGATGAAAACAGGAATAGAATTCAAAAACCTGACCAGTTGCATGAAACCTGAGTGCAGCTTAAATTCGCATCAAGTTTGTCTTACTCTTGGGGTCCACTTTAACTAGTACATTTTTAAACAAATTTCTTAAAATTTAATTTAATAGGAGGCTTATGAGTAACTCTAAAAAAGCATTGTTGCTAGTTATGATGCAAATTGACCCAGAGACAGAGGATGAATTTAATCGCTGGTATGACGAAGAGCATCTTCCTGAAAGAATGGCAGTACCTGGATTTCTGGTTGGCCGACGATTCAAGGCTATCGAAGGAGAGCCACGGTACCTCGCACTCTATGATCTCGAGGATACTGACGTACTGAAGTCCCATGCCTATTTGACAAAGCTTAATGAAGAATATACAGAGTGGACAGCTCGTATGCGGACTAAATTTAAAATTATAAAGCGTAATGTCTATGTTGAAATAACTTCAAAATAGTTATTTCTAGTTTATTAAATTGAGAATTAATAATTTCTTCTAAAGGACTAGAACATGTGCAATATTTACTTAGAAAGAGTTGATAAGAGTCAATTTTATTCATCTCGTTGGGTTGAAATAGTTGGTGGAATGTTTGCCAGAATACTCCTTGCAATTGCTCTAACGACTATTCTTTTCTCTGTTCACGCGGCATATCCTGATCGTCCAATTCGGATTATTGTTCCATTCACTGCGGGCGGCGCCACCGATGTCGTTACTCGCTTGGTTGCTGAGAGGATGCGTCAGACTTTTGGGCAAAATGTTATTGTTGAAAATCGGCCAGGCGCTGATGGTAATATTGCTGCTGCAATAGTGGCCAAGGCGCCACCAGATGGCTATACCCTATTAATGGGAACTATTGGAACAAATGCAGCCAATGCAAGCCTCTACAAGTCGTTACCTTATGATGTTACTCGAGATTTTTCAGCTATTACACAGGTCGCTGAGTTGCCCATTGCACTTGTAGTCCATCCAAACGTTCCAGTAAAGAATGTTCAGGAGTTGATTGCACTTGCTAAAAGCAAGCCAGGCGGTTTATCCGCGGCATCGGGTGGTGCCGGTGCATCTCAGGCACTAGCGACAAATATGTTTGAGTCGGCTACCGGTACACGGTTACTTACTATTCCATTCAAGGGCTCAGCGGCGTTTATACCAGACCTGCTCGCGGGCCGGGTTGATCTAGCTTTTGACGCAATGGTTTCCGTGCTCCCATTCATAAAGACTGGCGCTCTACGCGTTTTAGCTGTTACAACAGAGAAACGAACGCCTGCTCTACCGGATGTGCCAACGTTGAGTGAGGCGGGTGTTTCTGGTTACCGTGCTTCGGCATGGTACGGTTTGTTTGCGCCTGCTCGTACGCCACCTGAAATCTTAGTCTTTCTTCAAGCTGAAGTAGCTGCATATGTTAAAACAGCAGATGCGATAAGAAGATTTCGAGAGTTAGGTGCAGAGCCAGTTGCATCCGATCCTACAACTTTTGAAGCATTTGTTCAGTCGGAGATTGTTTCTTGGAAACACGTTATCTCCGCAATGAAATTAGAACTTAAATAGTTTCCTTTTCGTATAACAATAAAAGGCGAAAAATCATAAATTGGTTAAATATTACGAAGGAGTGAATTATGAATAATTGTACAAGTAGTGTAGCATTGGCAGGCATGCCGAATGGAATGGATCCTGATGAATGGTTGGTTAGAGTTGATCTTGCTGCGTGTTACCAATTATTCAATTATTTTGGATGGACAGACATTATCTTTAATCATATTTCTGTCAGTGTGCCTAGCGAAAAAGACCAATTCCTGATCAACGCATTTGGACTACTTTACAACGAAGTTACGGCAGAAAACCTTGTAAAGGTGGACATAGATGGGAATGTGATCAGTGATCCGACTGGCATGGGCGTATTGCCTGGTGGGTTCACAATCCATAGTGCAATTCACATGGCTCGTCCAGATGCCCAATGTGTAATGCATACACATACACCAGCAACGATCACTGTGTCAGCAATGGAGCGTGGGTTAATGCGTTTGACCCAGCATGCAATGCGCTTTACAAATCGCATTGCATATCACAACTATGATGGTGCTTTTTTTAACGATGAAGAGAGACGACGATTACAAAAAAATCTTGGCAACAAAATGGTTATGTTGCTACGCAATCACGGAACGCTTGTTTGTGGTCGTACTCTTGCAGAAGCTTTTGATACCATGTATTACTTAGAGCGGGCATGTCAGACCCAAGTCATGATGATGTCGACAGGGGAGAAACTGATTGAGCCAACCGTGCTTGTTGGTGATCAAGTTGCAAGTATGTTTGAATCACCAGGACGTAAATCTAAGGGGGGAGATCAAATTTGGCCAGCCATGATGCGCTTACTTGAACAGAACAAAGCACACGCACCTTAGCCATTTAATTTTATCGTTTGGATTTTGCCTGATATCGTCTTAGGTGACATAACTCAGTGACAGGGTCAGGCCCCTAAAAATTCACATTGGCTGAGGTTAACTTGACGATGTTGTTTCATCGGCTAGAGTCTAGCTGATGAGCACACTTTCACCCATATCGCTACAAGCGCCGCCCTCGCCCTTGAAAGTTAAACATTCTTTTGATTAGCCCTACAAATGTTCTCTTACATGAAGACTAAAAATAATCGCGCTAGGCTTCAAATTTTCAAGTGCAAATTGATATCGCCAGATGAACCAAAACTCTTTTTAATCAATTACTGACTTTTCTCACATTTGCTAACGCCAGACAGTGAAATCCTACTATGGAAATCGGTTCTGACGCAATAAGGATTCCCAGTTTTTTAGGGGCGCTATAGGTAGTGTTTGGCATAGGGAAAATACGCTACTGGTAGTAGGTAAGATTCTTCAAAATTCCTTATTGAGACAGAACCCCTTATGTTGCTAATGCGGCATATTGGTGAAGCAATGCAAGTGTGTTGTCATCAAGCACCACACCATTGCGACGTTGTTTCTCCATCTTATCCAATTCAATTTGACCAGGTACTATCACCGGTTTACCAGCATCAACCGGCGGACTGTCATGCAAGATAGAAGAAAAGTCGGTCATGCGATCGGCCAACCATTGGCTTGATCCCATACGTTGTATATCAATCAAAATAAAAAAGCGACCTAAATTTTGCGGTTCATCGGGAGCATCCACCCATGACTTCACATGCGTGAGATATGCTGCGTTGGATAACAATCCTGCAAATAAATCAACCAACAATGCCAAGCCATAACCCTTATGCCCGCCCACTGGTTGCAAGAAACCATTGAGTGCAGCTTTCGGATCTGTTGTGGCACGACCATGTTTGTCTGTTGCCCACGTATCGGGAATCGATTCGCCACGTTTAAATGCATTGCGAATTTTGGCGCGTGCAACAACACTCATCGCCATATCAAGCATAAAGGGTTGACCCTTGGGGTGTGGCACAGCAAAACCAATCGGGCTGTTACCTAAGCGCGCGTCGCTTCCACCCCACGGGGCAATGGTGGTCGTGGCGTTGCTACCAATGACGCTGGCAAAGCCTTGTTGTGCTGCCATATAACCGTAAGGCGAGATAGGACCAAAATGATTGCTTCCACGAATAAACGAAGCGCCGATGCCACATTCTTTGGCAGCTGACAGAGCGGCACGCAAACCATGCATACCCACCAAAGGACCAATACCGTTATCACCATCAACTGTTGCCAATGCAGGTGCTACTTTTTGACGGTGATGTTGGGAGTTTTTGAAATTCCGTTTACATTGAGTCGCTCACCATAAGACTCGACATGACTCAAACCATGCGTTGAAAGTCCAAATAAATCAGCCAACACCAAAACGTCGACCACATCTTTGGCGTGCTCTGCACTTAGACCCAGCCCTCTAAACGCACGTTGCCCTAAATCTTGAAGTTCAGATTCAGTCATGGTTTTAGGTTGTGCTGCACTAGCATTCATGAAATCTTTTTTGTTGTTTTAAATATTTTAAGTAATTTTTAAATTTTCATAGAGTGGCCAAACGTCTTGCCTGATACGAGGCAAATATTTTGAATAAATGATCGAAGCACACAGACCCACAGTTGCACAAAATGCCAACGCCAACTGACCATCCAAATAATGAGCCATCCATCCAGAAAAGAGAGAGCCTAGAGGTGTCATGCCCAAAAATGACATCACATACAGTGCCGATACTCGTCCTCTTAACTCGTCAGGAACAATACTTTGAAGAACCGTGTTGGTTGAAGCGGCGTTGAGCATCATGCACAAGGCTGAAATAAAAAGCATGGGCAATGCCAACCACATAGAATTGCAAAATGAAAAAGCGATTAAAGCAACACTACCAATTCCCGCAGTCCAACCCAGCACTCTAAATAAACCTCGGATGTGCGAACGTGACGCCAAATACAACATACCGAACACGGCGCCTAAGCCTGCAGAACTGTAAAGCCAGCCAAGTGTTTTTGAGTCCCCATGAAATTGTTGGCTGGAAAACCAAGGCAAAAGCGAGTTGTACGACTGCAAACAAAAACTGGTGATTGCTAACAAAAATAAAGCGGAGCGACTTGGAAAAAAACCATACGCATAACTAAACCCCGCAACAAATTGCTGAAACATTCCCGTGCTAGAGTGATCTGACTTGTGCTCTCTAATTTGCGTCGCAAACAACGCAGATAAGACTGCAAAACGCATCACACAATTGGTTGCAAAACTCCACACCTCGCCAAATGTTGCTGTAATAATTCCACCCAGCATCGGCCCTATGAATCGACCCGCATTCATAACGGTTGAATTAAGTGCAATGGCATTGATCAGGTCTTCTCTATCTGGCAATAATTTTGAAATCATAGCTTGCCTCGCAGGCGCATCAAAAGAATTGCCAACCCCTAAAACAAGGTTTCCAAGAACCACATGCCAAGCCTCGATCATATTGAGATGAAGCAATACCAACATCACAATCGATTGAGCCATTGCTAATGCATTGGTAGCAAATAAAATTTTTCGCACATTGAGTCGATCGATTAAAACGCCTGCAAACGGTGTAATGATGAGCAATGGAATTTGCAAAGTAAAAGCGGATAAGCCCACCATCAGTGTGGATTCCGATAGCCGAAAGACCAACCAACTGGTGGCGATCAATTGAACCCAGTTTCCAATCTGAGAGGTACCCTGCCCCATAATAAACAAACGAAAATTACGGTGTTGAAGCGCTCGCAGGCTGTGGGGGAATTTCACATCAATAATGCTTCACGCACCCCTCACGCGATCAATAATTTCCGACGCATTAGCAACGATTGCGTCACCATGCCAAGCCAAATGTCGATCGGGTCGAATCAAAGCATGCTTGCATTGATACAAATGAGAGGGTGGCTCACACACCACTATCTTTAATGGTATACCTCGACTCGCCGCTGCATCAATCATTGGTTTTGCATCGATATCGTTGGTAAAAATGGCCAGTGAATAAGAGTCACCCAATCGGTCGTGAAATGTCTCCGTCTCCGTGATTTTAAAATCAGGCACTCGCGCACCTGGGTGATCAATCGGAATGTAGTTGTCCCATGTATCAGGAATAGGTGCATTTCCATCATGCAAAATAATAGGCGAATTTTCATACCGCTCACCAAACTGCAAACCAGACGTGTTGTATTCTTCTAAATCATCGACAACTGCAAATTCACCAAACACACGACGTGCTTGTCCGGCCGCTTGATCCGCTCCTTCAATATTGGATGGCAATTGCCATGCGCCTTTTCGTTGCGAACATTTCACACCCAATCGTGAATTTCTAAGCCCCATTGGACGACGTTCAATGCCATAGGTGTTAAGCAATGATTCACCGCCCCACCCCTCATAGATGGCCGCCAATTTCCAACTCACATTGATTGCGTCACCAATCCCCGTATTCATTCCAAAACCGCCCAGCAGTGTAAACAAATGTGCAGCATCACCAACAAAGAAAACGCGTTCGGCCTGGTATTGATCGGCAACGAGCGCGAGTCCTCCTGCCCAAGGGCCAGAAGAAATAATTTCGTAAGGAATGGGTTTACCAAATACAGCATTTAAAACTTTTACGTGATTAACTGTTTTCCAATCAACGCCTTCAGGTATTCTGTAATGAACAATCCAGCGCTCGCCACCGTCTTGTGAAAAGACAAAACCTCGAATGTCGTGGTTGAGAATCCAAGTGAGATTGGCGGGCTTGCGTCCACTTTCTGCAATCAGCGATGGTGCACGAATGAAATAGGTGAGCCTACTGCCTGCAACAAATGCATTTTCAATTTGACCATCTTCTCTAATCATACCAATACCAAATTGCCGCCTTGCAGGACTGCGTGCGCCATCGACTGCAATCATGTAAGACGCGGATATTTGAGAACGCTCACCCGTTTGAACATTTTCAACGTCAACCAACACGCCCTCGGGCGTGCTGACAAATCCAATCATTCGAAAACCAAAGCGCGTAGATACTGATTTTTTTAACTCAGCGTTGCGTTTCAAAATCGGTTCAAGAAATAATTGTGAAATGGTGATGCTTCGCTCTGCTGATTGAAACTCTGTGCCCGCCACATTGGTGGTCGATCTGTATTTGGTTAAATCGATACGACCAATTTCATAGCCACAAAAACGAGTCACAAATGCAACTTGCGGTGGATATTTGGCCAGAGGTGCATTGGCTCAAATTTCTTCTGCTATGCCCAATAGACGAAAGTGTTCCATCGAACGTGCATTCGTATTGTTGCATGGGGGATGTTTGGCTGTTTCCAGATTTTCTGTGATCAATAT
>SHXN01000120.1 GCA_009693305.1 Limnohabitans sp. | reverse complement strand
ATGGATAGTCGGTTGCATGCTCAACCATTCCTGCTCGCACGGGATTGAGATCGATGTAAGCCATACATGCCAATAAATAACGCTCGGATTGAATCAATGAGGATCTGAATCGCCCTTCAAATAAAGTACCCGTTCGTTGATGCGCTCGATTGATCGCACGCACATAGGTGCGACCCACCGACTGCATCATTTGCGACAAACCACCATCTTTTTGCGGCGTACACAACAAATGCAAATGATTGGTCATCAAAACATAAGCGTGAATATCAACCGAACATAATTTGCTGTGCGTCTGCAATAAATCGAGCATACGTTCATAGTCAGCGGTTTGAAAAAAAATATCCCCCTTGTTATTGCCACGCAAAATGACATGGTGTGGGTATCCGCTAATGGCTAATCGAGGAAGACGCGACATATCAAATAATATAAATTCTGTTGACGTTCAATTAAGCGCAAATCGCTTTGCGCCCCATTCGACCACACCAAACTCTTGGAGTAGCGCTTGAAGTCGCTCGGCCGCTGAACGCTTTTTTTGATGGATATTGCGAGCCAATATCATTTCATTTTTGAGACTGTGTTCCCAGCCCACCAATTCGGTGACGGTGACTTGATACCCCATCGCTTCCAAATACAAACATCGCAACACGTTGGTCACCTGACTGCCCATTTCACGCGTGTGTAACGGATGTCGCCACAACTCGGACAAGGGCATGCGCGACAAATCAAACGCTTTGTTGTGGCGCAATTGCGCTGCCATTTCGGCTTGACAACAAGGGACGAGTGCAATGAGTTGCGCTTTTTTGTGCAAGGCAAATGAAATCGCGTCATCAGTGGCTGTATCGCATGCGTGCAAAGCCGTGACGAGATCAACATGCGATGGCAGCGAAGGGTCTTGTATCGATTGCGCTGCAGTTAAATTTAAGAAACTCATGTGCTCAAAATCGAGTTGCTGAGCGAGCAGTTGGGAGGATTCAACCAAAGATTCACGCGTTTCTATTCCATAAATATGTCCAAAAAATGGAATCTCAGCCTTATCGAACCTAGGCTTAAAAAACAAGTCATACAAAATAAATCCCAAATAGGATTTTCCTGCGCCATGATCGGCCAATGTGATTGGAGTATTTTCCCCGTCTTTGGACTGCGATTGAATCAACTGCATCAAAGGCGACTCAATGAGTTGAAACAAATGCATCACTTGTTTGAGTTTGCGCCTCGAATCTTGATTGATTTTTCCATCCATCGTTAATATATGCAAAGACTTGAGTAAGTCAATCGATTGGCCTTCGCGCAATTGCAAATCGGCCAACGAGTTTGTCGTCGATGTAGTTTTATTTTTTTTCATGTTGGATGGGTAATTCATTTGAATTCAATCGAGTCTGCAATAATAAACGCGACCAACCCTGAGGTCCCAGTTGGCGAAGCGTAGCGATATTTTTTTCAAAAATCAATTCGGCGTTTGGATAAGCTTCAACCGATCGATCAATACTCGACTCTTTAAGCAAGTGTATCGTGGGATAAGGTGAGCGATTGGTGAAATGACTCATGTCGTCCATCGGTTCGCCCGCAAATTGATACTGCGGATGGAAATCTGCAATTTGTAATACGCCTTCTAAATGGAGATCTTGCAAAAGAGTGTGTGCCTCATCTAAAAAATCATTGAAATCCAAAAAATTCTGCAGCACATTGGACGCAATCAAAAGGGTGGTTTCAATTTGAGAATCTTCGGACTGAGCCAAGAGAATCAATTCTTCATTTAAAAGCGACAGCAGTTCAGATAAGCGATTGCCGCTGTAAACCCGATAGCGAAGCAAGTTTTTAACGACAACGGCTTTTGCAAATGGACAAAGATTGAGATCGATCACAGCTCTTGTTAACCATTGCTGTGTGTCTTCAATGGCAATGTCGTCAATAGGATAGGCGGGTGAATCAAGCATGAGTCAAATTTTTATGTGCTAACTCTTGTGAAATTTTGAAAGCCATGATGGCACCGATGCAACTGAATCCAACAGTGACACACCAAGTCCATTGCCAGCCGCCAATGCTCGCTGCGACCCAAACGACCAAGGGCGGCCCTACAAATTGACCCATGGCTGACCATTGTTGCATCCAACCCACTGTGGTTGAAACCGTTTGATCCGATGGAGCAAGCTTGACCGCGGTTGAAAATAAAGTACCAGGTATTAAACCACCCACCGAAGAAAACATCACCAATCCCACAAAGCGAAGAGCGAATGGCAAACCTACGCCATCAATCACCACAAATGCCATCATCGCACCTAAAGCCATACATGTAAAACCAATGGCGATCAATTGACGCGGATGCCAGCCGCGTTGCAACAATTGACCCGATGCAATATTGCCGCTGGCATTGACCAAAGCCACAATCGCTGTCAGCACACCATTGAGTGCAGGATGCATTCCTGTTTGAGAATACATCATTGGCAAAAACCCAACGACCGCCATCCATTGCGAAGAATAAACAGCGAAACACCAAGAAACATACCAAACACCTGGCGTGTGGAGTGTTAAACTTAATCGTTGTTGCCAGCGTGATTGCACTGTGGGCTTGAGTTGAGCCGAGTCAGATGGAACGCACCACCATACAAGTACCAATGCAAACCAAGTGATCAAAGCCAACAAGCACCACCACAAAGGCCAACCCATAGCGCCAATCACAAAGGGTCCTGCCAACAAGGCCAACGCACTGCCCAATGGCATGTAAGTGCCCCACCAACTCATTCGAGCCGCTAAGTGTTGCGGCTCAACAGTTGCACGAATCAAAGCAGGCCCTGACATCACCACGCATAAAAATCCAAAACCTTCGATGGCACGCAGAACCAATAAAGATGTGACATCAACCATACCTGCGCCGACAAAACTGGCCGAGACCAATAAACTTAATCCAAGCATCATGGTTTTTTTGAGTCCAAATGAATCAGCGCTCAAACCCACCACCAAACCCAATGCCATTCCAGACATCTGAACCAACGACAATAAAAAACCTGCTTGCAACAATGTAATGCCCATTTGCATTTGCAACACGGGTAACGCAGGCGGTAACTTACCCACATGCAAGGCGGCACAAATACCCGCCACGATCACCACCCAAGAAGGATCTATCAACCGTTGATGCTGCGTCATGTTGAACCCGCCAATCGCGCGTGCTCTTTGCTTGCAAAGCGATCGGTCATCCCCGATAAATAATCGGCGACGGATCTGGGCAACTCTGGGTTGTTGGCGTATTCGGGCGGCATATCTTGTGGCGTATTTAAATAATGATTGAACAAATCCACCACAACTTGCCTGGCCCAATCGGTGATTGCTATTACTTGCGGATGTCGGTATAAATTTTTTAATAAAAATTGTTTGAGTGCAAGCGATTGTGTTTTCATCAAGGGGCCAAATTGAACCAAAGCGGGAGCTTGTCGAACTTGATCAATATTTTTTATTTGCGCCAGATCAATCGCCTGCCGTGTGGCTTGAATGGTGTCGTACACCTGATCGCTGAGCATGCGTCGAATCGATTCATACAACAAACGTCGGCCTTGCAACTCAGGAAACTCGTGTTCGACTTGCTCTCGGTAGCAATTAAAAAGTGGCACCTCTTGCAGTTGTTCTAAGCTGAGCAAACCCGATCGCACACCGTCGTCAATGTCGTGTGCGTTGTATGCAATTTCATCGGCCAGGTTGCAAAGTTGTGCTTCTAAACTGGGTTGCAAGCGATGTATGAATCGATAACCCACGCCATGGGGCTCATTTTTTTCTAAGGCTTGTGCATTGCTGAGCGAGCAATGTTTGAGTATGCCCTCTCGCGTTTCAAAACATAAATTGAGGCCGTTGAATGTGGGATAACGCGCTTCGAGTTGATCGACCACGCGCAGGCTTTGCAAATTGTGTTCGAACCCGCCGTAGGGTTTCATGCATTCATTGAGCGAGTATTGTCCTGCATGACCAAAAGGCGTGTGACCCAAATCATGCGCCAATGCAATCGCTTCTACCAAATCTTCGTGCAATCCCAATTCGCGCGCAATCGATCGCCCCAACTGCGCCACTTCTAAAGAATGCGTTAATCGTGTTCGAAATAAATCGCCTTCGTGATTAAGAAACACTTGTGTTTTGTAAACCAATCGACGAAATGCCGTGGCATGAACAATGCGATCGCGATCTCTTTGAAACGCATTGCGAGTGGGCGCAGGTGACTCGGGATATAAACGCCCCTTGGAATAAACGGGATCGCAAGCATGAGGCGCCAGCGCTGGGGTGGTCATAGGTTTGGCATTAACAACACGAGTCAATCACTTGTGCCACTAAATCATCAGGCGCGCCTCGCACAATTGCTTTGCCAGGCCCGTCAATCAGTACAAATCGAATATCGCCGCCTTGCGCTTTTTTATCGACAAGCATGTGCTCTAAATAAATAGCCGAACCTAACTTGGGTCCGACAATAGGAAGACTCGCGCTTTGGATGAGTTGCGTGAGGCGTATAACAAAAGATTCATCAACCATTTTTAAACGATGTGACAAATGTGCCGCCATCACCATGCCGCAACCCACGGCCTCACCATGCAACCACTCGCCAAATCCGAGTCCAGCCTCGATGGCGTGACCAAAAGTATGACCAAAATTAAGAATGGCGCGCATGCCCGATTCTTTTTCGTCTTGACCCACCACATGCGCCTTGATTTCGCAACTGCGTTGAACCGCATACGCCAATGCATCTGCGTCGCGATTTAAAAGTTTGGATAAATGGCTTTCAATCCAATCTAAAAATGGCATATCAAAGATGGGGCCATATTTGATAATTTCGGCCAACCCCGCGCTCAACTCGCGCTTGGGCAAGGTTTGCAAAGTTTGTAAATCACAAATCACGCGCTCGGGTTGATAAAACGCACCGACCATATTTTTTCCGAGAGGGTGATTGATGGCGGTTTTTCCACCCACCGAAGAATCAACCTGCGCCAATAAAGTAGTGGGCACTTGCAAATAAGGTACACCGCGCATGTAACAAGCCGCTGCAAATCCCGTCATGTCACCGATCACGCCGCCGCCCAATGCAAACAAAACAGTTTTGCGATCGCACCTTTGGCCTAACAATTGATCAAAAATCAGTTGCAAGGTTTCCCAAGTTTTAAAGCTTTCACCATCGGGCAAATCAATTTGAAGAATTTTGGGGTAATGAGGCTTTAATGCCTCTTGCAAGGACTTGCTATAAAGCGGCGATACGGTTGTATTGCTCACAATCAATGCCGTACTCGCCTTGGGCAAGTTGTGCCATGTTTGAGATTGCGACATGACGCCACTGCCAATCACAATGGAATAACTTCGATCACCTAGATCGATCGGTACTTGAATGGGTGATAAAAGTTGGCTCATGTTTTATTTTGAATCGATGAATCGTGTTGAATGGAATTTGTGTCTGCCGTTGCTAAAATGTCAATGATTTTTCTCACCATAGCACCAATGGTAGGTTTGTTGAGTTCAACCACATGATGCGCGGCTTCACGATACAGTGGATCACGCAATTGAAAAAGCTCTTGTAATTTGAGCAAAGGATCGCTGACTTGCAACAGCGGTCGATTGCGATCGTGACGCAAGCGTTTGAACACTTCTTCGGGCGAGGTCCGCAAATAAAAAACTTGGGTGTGTTGATGTAACCAGGCACGGTTTTCTTGTCGCAACACAGTGCCCCCACCCGTTGATAAAACACCCGGAGAGGTTTGCGTGAGTTCTTTTAAAACTTCAGATTCGATATCGCGAAAACGATCCTCACCTTCTCGTTCGAAATATTCGCGAATCGAACAACATAGTCGTTGTTCAATCGCGCGATCCGAATCAATGAAAGTGAAATTGAGTCGCCGAGCCAACTGGCGCCCGACGGTTGATTTGCCGCTTCCCGGCATGCCTACCAATGCCAACAATTGAATACCTTTTCATTGTGCAACAGCACGTTGTACCTGCATTTTAGGCTTTAGGAAGACCAAGAGCTCTTGTTTGAGGTCTTTGCGGCTGGTTTGCTTGAATAACCAACCAAAAATCGGTATCTCAGCAAGAATTGGCAGTTGCGCAGAGTTTTGATTGTTGGCGTTTTCAAAAATGCCGCCAATCAGCACCGTTCCCCCCGTCTTCGATTCGCAGTTGCGTGTTGATGTGCTTGGTGTCGATGGCAAATCCTGCAGACGAGGACTGTCCCACACCGCCTTTGGTGGGGTCAAGATCCATGATGATGCTGCCGTCTGGTGTGATGTGGGGCGTCACTTCGAGTTTGAGATTGGCTTTTCGAAAAGCAATCGACGAAGCACCCTTGGTCGAAGTGACTTGATGGGGCAACTCGGTTCCTTGTTCAATGATTGCTTTGACCTGATTGGCGGTCACCACCTTGGGATGCGACACAACCTGACCCTGACCGGGCGCCTCCATGGCCGACAACTCCCAAGCAATGAATCGGGTTTTGTCTGCATTAAATAAAGACAGAGCAAACGCAGCAGGCTCGTCCCCCTGAAAGCCCGCCGTAGGGAAATTAATCATTTGCGAGATTGTATCGATTGTTTGGGGCGCGCCTTGTAATCGGGTATTGCTCACCGCTTGATTAAATTTGTTGCCCACCAAAACACCGCGCGCACCTTGATCAACCACCCCCAATCGTGAACCCAATGACGCGCCAAATTGGTGATTGGGTTGAACGATACGCGCTTCAATCAACACCTGTTGCAAAGGCACATGCAATTGCGCAATCATGGTTTGAATTTTGTTGAGGTGATCGGCAATGTCGGTGACAAACAATTGATTGGTGCGCGGCTCTGCTACCACATGCCCACGCGCAGACAACAAACGCGGCGTATTTTGATGAGGGGTACTGAGCACAGTTGCTCCCTCTTGAATTAGTGACACGCCATCGCGTACTTTTGCATAGTTGAGTTGAAAAGACCGCGTTTGAAGGGTCTTTACGCTGGCCTTGTTTTCTGAATTTTGTTTTTCAACCGCCGCTATTTCTTTCATGGGCGCCACCAAATCACATTGCCTTCTTTTTTTGCGACAAGCCCTTAGCTTGCAAAATATTTTGCAAGGCTTGATCCCACGGAACGTCTTTCAAATTCAAACTGAGTTGACCATTGACCGATTCTAAAAAAATTAAATTGAGATGGGCAAAATCGGCAATGACTTGCAATGTAGCTCGCAAATCCATGTTTTGGATATGAATGCTAATAGGCTCTCCTTTGAAAACTACACTTGG
>SHXN01000119.1 GCA_009693305.1 Limnohabitans sp. | reverse complement strand
GGTAGGCCACGTACCAGCGCACACAGGTCAGCATCACTTCCAGCGGATAGTGCAGCCGTTGGAGGACCTTGTTCAAGGTGCTGTTGATCAAACTTTTGCGGAAATCATGCATGACGCTGATTGTCGTTTATGCTTACTGCGACAGAACCCGCAACAAACACCTCACCATTGTTCACAAACACAATGTTTTAAAAGTAACCGATGGCCTGTTTTTAGACAGTTACGATCTGATTGCCAAAAAATTTCCAAGTATCACGGTTGAAAAAATATTGGTTGACGCGATGATGGCTCACGTGGTGCGTGACCCTGCTCGCTTTGACGTCATCGTCACCACCAATATGTTTGGTGATATTTTGTCCGACCTCACCTCTGAGTTGTCGGGCAGTTTGGGCTTGGGTGGCACTATCAATGCTGGCGATCAATTTGCAATGGGACAAGCCGCACACGGTTCTGCACCTGATATTGCAGGACAAGGCGTCGCCAATCCATTTTCACAAATGTTGTCTGCAGCCATGTTGTCGGCTTGGCATGCGCAATGCAGCAACAACCTAAGTTATTTAAAAGCGTCTCAATCGATTGAATCAAGTATTGAAGCTTGTATCAAACAGAAAAAAATAACGCGCGATATTGGCGGTTCTTTAACAACGGCACAAACAGGCAAAGCCGTGCGCGAACATTCAAAAGCGTAAATCAATCATTCCACTTTGATTTGCGCCTTTTCAACCACGCGACGCCAACGCGTGATGTCAGAGCGAATGATGTCCATCAAATACTCAGGCGTGCCTCCAACCAATTTGGTGCCATCGGCCTCGAATTTGGCGGCGGTGTTTTTTTCACTCAAGATAGCATTGATTTCTTGATTGAGATAAGCCACCACATCAGGCGAAATTCCTTTAGGACCAGCAATGGCTTTCCAATCCACCACGTTGTAGTCGGCTATGTCTTGCTCTTGAAAAGTGGGGAGACCGGGTAAATTGGCAACTCGCTCTTTACCCGCCACACCCAAGCCGATCACACGACCACTTTTGATGAATGGCGCACCAAATGTGGCGCTGGTGAGCATCATGTCGGTGTTGCCACTTAATACATCATTAAAGGCTTGAGACGATCCTTTGTAGGGAATGTGAATTAATTTCACGCCCATTAAAAAAGCCAACTCCTCCATACCCAAATGAGCGATCGACCCAATGCCTGCTGAACCATAACTGAATCGATTGGGCTCTCGCTTGGCTGCATCTCTCAGCGTTGCTAAATTTTTAAACGGTGATTTATTACCCACCACCAAGACGACGGGGTCTCTAGAGACCATCGCAATGGCCTGCATATCTTGCAGTGGGTCAAATGGTAATTTACTCACGGCGGCTTGAATCGCATAAGTACTTGACATGTTTAGCAATGTATAACCATCAGGCGGGGACTTAAGTACAAAATCAGATCCGATATTACCCGACGCGCCCACTTTATTTTCTACAAATACCGATTGACCTGTGCGTTCACTGAATCGTTGCCCTAAAAAACGAGCCATGGTATCACCACCGCCGCCTGCAGCAAACGGCACAACAAAACGCAAGGGGCGATCAGGGAATTTTTTTGTTTGACTCCACGATGCATGAACTAACAGCAATGGCACACAACCCGCTATTGTTTTTAAAAATTCTCGACGCATCGCATACTCCAATTAAATTGCTTTTGTATAAGCCCAAGGTCTTTTTGCTCGATCACTTGCTCGCCAAGCATCAATCTGTGTTCCACGTAAAAGCGTTTGATCGATTTCATCCTTGCCTTGCATCAACATCTCGCGCAAAGTCGCAGGCGCAGAAAATGAATATGTGACATCATTGCACACCACAGTTTGCGATTGCAAATCCACTGTCACATGAATAGCACCTTTGCTTTTTTCCACCACATCCACCATTTCAACAATTTGTTCAATGGGCAAGACAACGGGCAACAAACCGTTTCTAAAGCAATTGTTAAAAAAGATTCCGCCAAACGAAGGCGCAATCATACTTCGAAAACCAAACTCTCGTAAAGCCTTGGGCGCTCTTTCGCGAGACGAGCCGCATCCAAAATTTCGATCAGACAATAAAATTTGCGCTTGATCAAAAGGGCTTTGATTCAAAATAAAAGAAGGATTGGGTTGGCCCTCCGTGATAAAACGAGCATTGGCAAACAAATGCGCACCATACCCTTTGGCGTCCGTGCCACCGAGATAACGCGTAGGAATGATTTGATCGGTGTCGATGTTGATTTGCATCATCGGTGCTGCAATGCCTGTGACTGAAATGAAGGACTCCATTACGCGCCCTCCCCGTCGATACAGCCTGCAATAGCGGACGCGGCAACCGTTGCAGGACTTGCTAAATGCGTACGCGTTTGCGGTCCTTGCCTGCCTTTGAAATTTTGATTGGTGGTGCTGATGACTCGCAAATTGGCAAAGCGATCGTCACCAATGTGTCCACAAAAACCACAAGCCGAAGCGTGCCACTCAAAACCTGCATCTTTAAAAATTTGATCCAATCCTTCTGCTTCAGCAGCCAACTTCACGGGTGTGGATCCGGGTACACAAATCGCTTGCACACCATCTTTCACACGACGACCTTGCAGAATTTTTGCTGCCACTCGCAAATCTGACAAACGTGCATTGGTGCACGATCCAATGTAAGTCACATCAATAGGAATACCTTGCAATGATTCACCTGATTTCAATTGCATGTAGTCCAATGCCAACTGTGCGTCCGACATGGATTGCTCGTCTTTTTGTTCAGAGGGTTTAGGGATACGTTGATCAATCGCGCACACATGTTGCGGACTCGTACCCCACGTCACTTGTGGTTTGAGATGCGTCACATCCAACACAACTTCTGCATCAAACACGGCATCTGAATCGGTTTACAATGCTCGCCAGTCACTCACAGCACGATCCCACTGCTCACCATGCGGTGCATATTTTTTATTTTTCAGATAGGCAAAAGTGATGTCGTCTGGCGGGACAAAACCATACTTGGCAGAAAACTCCACCGCCATATTGCAAAGCGGTAATCGACCTTCAATCGGCATGGACCTAACTACAGATCCTGCAAACTCAACGGCATAACCAATACCACTATTAGCGCCGATTTTTCCAATCAAAGCTAAAATTAAATCTTTGGCATAGACACCGCGCGGCAACTCACCTTCCAAGCGAACACGCATATTTTTGGGTTTGGTTTGCGCCAATGTTTGTGTGGCCAATACATGTTCGGCTTCACTTGCACCAATGCCCCATGCCAAAGCACCCACACCACCAACTGTGCATGTGTGACTATCACAACAAACCAAAGTTGTACCTGGCAATGCAATGGCTAATTCAGGAGCCACCACATGCGCAATGCCTTGCTCGGTATTGTCGTAATCAATGAAATGAAAACCGTATGCCTGTGGCGCTTTGCGAGTACCATCAATCATCGCAGGACCACTGATGGACACGGACTCCAATGCGCCTCGACCCAGTCTGGTTGAAATCAAATGTTCAATGACCGTAAAAACCTGCCCCCTTGAATCGGGTTGTCGGTTATTTTGCGCCAAGGCGCGAACCGCTTGACTGCCACTGAGTTCGTGCAACACCAAACGATCAATTTGCAACAAGGATAAATCTTCACCCAACGCAGTGATCACATGATCGCGCCAAACTTTGTCGAAATAGGTTTGGGGTGAGGCAGTCATTTCAAACCTGTCGCCCACCATAGCGTTGAGCCAACTCATTGAAGTGTTCGGCATTAACCATATTTTGTCTTTCTTTAAACATCATCAATTGATCTTCAATGCCTTGCACAGAACCTTTGTCGTGCAAATGCTGTAAACAATGTTGCATCGCCATCAGTGAGGCTTGCAATGCCACGTTAGCATACACAATCACCGAATAACCCATCTTGGCCAATTCTTGTTGCGACAGCAACGGTGTTTTTCCACCCACCACCAAATTGCAGACATGCACACCGGGCACGTCTCTTGGAATAGCGGCCATCTCTTCCACCGAAACAGGCGCTTCAATGAATAAAAAATCTGCGCCCGCTTCTTTGTAAGCTCGTGCACGATCCATCGCCGCTTGCAAACCTTCAATCGCGCGTGAATCGGTGCGAGCCAAGATCATGATGTTTGAATCTTGACGTGTGTCAACGGCTGCTTTTATTTTTTGCACCATCTCATCACAACTCACCACCTCTTTGCCTTCAAAGTGGCCGCATCGCTTGGGAAATGTTTGAGCTTCGAGCATGATGGCGTTGGCCCCTGCACGCTCGAGCACTTTGACGGTATGAACCACGTTGATGGCATTGCCAAAACCCGTATCGCCATCAACCAACAATGGAATATTGACGGCGTCACGAATCGCACCCACGTGGCCTGCGAGTTCATTGAGCGAAACCAAACCGATATCGGGCATGCCCAAATAGGTATTGGCCACCGCTGCACCGCTCACCATCAGCATAGAGTGCCCTGTCGCCTCAATGACTCGCGCGGCCAGCGCATTGGCCGCTCCCGGCATGATGTGACCCGCTCCAGGCACCAAAGCCTTTTTAAATTGTTGATTACGTAATGAATTAGCATTGCTTGTCATAAAAATTCCTGATTTAAAACTGAAAAAACCCCTTCGATTGTCCTCATCCAATTTGAAAGTCGTGTTGCAAACTTGTCAATCGTGTTTTTTCGGTTGACAATCGAAAACTCGGACTGTTAGCATGCTTTTTGTTTTTCCATTTCAACCTTAACATCAAATCCATGAACGCACCATCCCTTCAAATTCAAGCATCCACCAGCGCACTGGTTCTCATTGATCTTCAACACGGCATCGTCAGCATGGATGTTCATCCACAACCCAGCAGTCAAGTTGTGAGCAAATGCGCCCAAATGGCCCAAGCTTTTAGAAAAGCAGGCGGATTGGTTGTCTTGGTCACCGTTGGCAATTTGGCCGATGGCAAAGATATGTTGGCGCCACTTGCAGATGCCATGGCTCCCGCAGGCGCTACGCGTCCCGCAAACTGGTCTACATTGGTTGTCCCAATCACACCGCAGCCTGGCGACATCACCATCACCAAGCGCCAATGGGGTGCGTTTTATGGAACCGAACTTGATTTGCAATTGCGTCGTCGCGGCATCAAAACCATCGTGCTTGCAGGCATCTCCACCAACGTTGGCGTGGAATCAACGGCTCGCGATGCTTTCGAGCGCGGCTATCAACAAGTGTTTGTTTCAGACGCCATGGCCAGCCCCTCTGCCGAAGCGCATGCCAACACGCTCAAATTTACATTTCCTCGCATTGGTCGCACCCGAACCTGTGATGAAGTGCTTGCAGCGATTCACGCATAAAAACAAAAGGGCTCACGTGAAGCCCTTTTTTGATTGATTTATCAGGAGACATCGCATGCTATTTCAAAACTTTAATCAAATTAAACGCGAATGATGTGTGAACGACAAGCCCGATCTTTTTTCTTCCTTTGAACTTTCTGGCATTCCCTTGCGCAATCGAATTGCGCATTTTTCGATGACGGCCTTGCGTGCGGCACAAGGCAAAACAACAGCACCACAAATTCAATACTATACCAATCGTGCACAAGGTGGTGCTAGCTTGATTGTAACCGAGCCTTTTACCTTGTCTCCGTTGCAAGATGTACCTCACAAAACACGCGCATGGAACGATGACGACTTGGATGTTCTTAAGCGATTTGCAGATGCCGTTGAAAAATATCACACACGATTGCTGGCTCAAATTCAGGACCCTGGGCGTGCACGCCACCACACAGGCAAACATTTAGCATCGATGGCGCCCTCTGCTATTCCCGATGACATGAGTTGGTCGATGCCGTCGGGAATAAACAAATCAACTATTCAACAACTTGTCCATGATTTTTCAAAATCTTCATTGCGATTGAAACAATGCGGATTTAGTGGCGTTGAATTGTCATGCGATCATGGTCATTTGTTTCATCAATTTTTATCACCCAGATCTAATCACCGAAAAGATGACTACGGTGGCTCGTAGGACAACCGTGTTCGATTTGTTCAAGAAATTGTTCAAGCAATTCGACAAGCCTGTGGTGAGCATTTTATTGTGGGACTCAAGTTGCCAGGTGACGATGGTTACAAAGACAGCGTCGGTGTGATTGAAGCAGCAATCATTGCAAAAAAACTCACTGCTTCCAAACAAGTCAGCTATGTTGTGTTTGCGCAAGGCACGCGCGGTCAAACTTTAGATATGCATGTGCCTGATCGCTACGGTGCGTGAATGCCCTATCGAACATTGCAAGCCACCTTGCGACAACAACTGCCAGGCGTTGTGATGATGAGTGCGGGTCGCATCACCGACCCTGCAGAAGCACAAACATTACTCGATCACAACGAAGCAGATTTGATTGGATTGGGTCGTGCATTGGTCGCGGATCCTGCATGGCCCATTAAATCAGCAACGGGGCGCACGTACGACATTCGCTATTGCGTTTCGTGCAATACCTGTTGGGACACTATGATCACCCATCGATTGCCAATGGCTTGCATCAATAATCCGCGCGTGGCTTGGGTTGATGAGGTTGATTGGTGGCCCACACAAAAAGTAGAAAAACAAAAACGTATTGTGGTGGTGGGTGCAGGACTTGCAGGAATGGAAGCTGCGTGGGTTGCCGCTGCTCGCGGTCACAATGTGACCGTGTTGAGCAAAGGGTCCGAGCCTGGCGGCAAAGCACGACTGCGCACCCATTTGGATGGTGGCGAAGAGGTGAGTAGCGTGTACGACTACCAAACCACAGCTGCTCAACGCGCAGGTGTTAAGTTTGTGGGCGGCATCACAGCGCAACTGAAAGATGTAATTGCACTAAAACCCGATTCCGTGGTGTTGGCCACTGGCTCAGAAATGGTTAAACCCGAATGGTTACCGTAAGCTATCGTTGATGAATCCATCATTCCAGATTTGCGCACCGCCATGCAAGATTTGCAAAACATTGTTCAGCACCAATCGGGAACCGCAGTGATTTATGACATGGACCACAGCGAAGCTACTTATGCGAGTGCACAAAGACTCAAGAAATTATTTGATCGCGTCGTTATTGTGACGCCTAGGCATACGATTGCTGACGATATGGCGGTTGTGACGCGTCAAGGTGTGCTTAGATGCTTATCGATGGCCGATATCGAGATGATCGCGCTGTCGCAACCGATCTGGAATGACGTATTTGAAAATGGTCAACTGCAAATCCAACAAATTTATAATCAAAAAATATCGATCATCGACGACGTGGTATTTTTGGCCTACTCCACGCCAC
>SHXN01000118.1 GCA_009693305.1 Limnohabitans sp. | reverse complement strand
TTCATGAAATTGATGCGCGATCACCACAATGTGTGGAGCACAGTGCGTTGTTCTGAGCGTTTATCGGTAGCAGGCCCCCCCGCACTCAATGGCGAACAAAATCCCTATCGCGATGTGATTCCATTTGCAAGACAAGTGGTTGAAACATTTCCGGATCGTGTGTTGTGGGGGACCGATTGGCCGCATCCGAATTTAAAAGATCACATGCCCAATGACGGCTTATTGGTGAACTACATCCCACACATCGCGGTGACGCCTCAGTTGCAACAACAATTGTTGGTGGACAACCCCATGCGTTTGTTTTGGTCTTAAGATAAAAAGGATTCAATCATGGCACTCGATAAACCTTATCTAGACGTACCTGGCACCACCATCTTTGACGCCGAGCAATCGCGCAAAGGTTATTGGCTCAATCAATTTTGCATGTCGTTGATGCAAGCATCCAATCGCGAACGATTCAAAGCCAATGAGCGCGATTATCTCGATGAGTGGGCAATGAATGAAGACCAAAAACAAGCGGTGCTCGATCGCGATCTCAATCGTTGCATTGGCTTGGGTGGCAATATTTATTTCTTAGCAAAAATTGGCGCCACTGATGGCAAAAGTTTTCAGCAAATGGCGGGAAGCATGACGGGCATGACCGAAGATGAATACCGCAACATGATGATTGGCGGTGGTCGCTCGGTTCAAGGAAATCGATTCATTGGCGAAGACGGCGACGCGCAAGCGCATCGTCAACCACAAGGCCTTGCAGGCCAACTCAAGAAAGCTTGAATATGGCAACCATCACAGCATCTGTTTATACGTCGCATGTGCCTGCCATTGGCGCCGCACTCGATTTAGGAAAAACGACTGAAGCCTATTGGCAACCTGTTTTTAAGGGCTATGAATTTTCTAAGCAATGGCTGAAGGACAACACGCCCGATGTGATTTTTTTGGTTTATAACGACCATGCCACTGCATTTAGTTTGGACTTCATTCCAACATTTGCCATCGGTACGGCAGAAAGTTTCACGCCTGCTGACGAAGGGTGGGGCCCTCGTCCCGTGCCACAAGTCATCGGTCATCCCGAATTTGCCGCGCACATTGCACAATCGGTAATACAACAAGATTTTGACCTTACAATTGTGAACAAAATGGATGTCGATCACGGACTAACCGTTCCTTTGTCGTTGATGTGCGGTCAACCACAAGCATGGCCATGTCCTGTGATTCCGTTTGCGGTTAATGTGGTTCAATATCCCATACCATCGGGCAACCGTTGTTTTCAATTGGGTCGCGCCATTCGCAATGCGGTTCAAAGTTTTGATCGCGACATCAAGGTGCAAATTTGGGGAACAGGTGGTATGAGTCATCAGTTGCAAGGACCGCGCGCAGGTCTCATCAACAAAGATTTTGACAATCAGTTTTTGGATTATTTAGAAAAAAATCCAACAACTGCAGCACAAATTTCACACATCAACTATGTTCGCGATGCGGGTAGTGAGGGCATTGAATTAGTGATGTGGTTGATTGCAAGAGGTGCGATGGATGATGTGGCAGGCGGTAATCCTGCGAGCGTGGCCCATCGTTTTTACCACGTGCCCGCATCGAACACGGCAGTGGGTCATCTGATTTTGGAGAACTAACAATGAGTCAAACAATCAAAGTTGCATTGGCAGGCGCAGGTGCATTCGGTACCAAGCATCTCGACGGCATCAAAAATATTGTAGGTGTTGAAGTTATTTCTTTAGTGGGTCGCGAATTAGAAAAGACGCAGGAAGTAGCCAAAAAATATGGCATTGCGCACACCACTACACGTCTGGAAGAAAGCTTAGCGATCAAGGAAGTGGACGCGGTGATTTTGTGCACGCCCACACAAATACACGCCGAACAAACCATGGCTTGTCTCAAAGCAGGCAAGCACGTGCAAGTTGAAATTCCATTGGCCGATTCATTGGCAAGCGCAAAAAATGCATTAGAGATGCAAAAAAAATCAGGCTTAGTGGCCATGTGTGGTCACACACGCCGTTTCAATCCGAGTCACCAATATGTGAATCAAAAAATTAAGTCGTGTCAATTTCATATTCAACAACTCGATGTTCAAACTTATTTTTTCCGTCGCACCAATATGAATGCCATGGGGCAACCCCGCAGTTGGACTGATCATTTGTTGTGGCACCATGCGGCGCACACGGTTGATTTGTTTGCCTATCAGTGTGGTAGTCCAATTGTGAAGGCCAATGCGATACAAGGATCGATTCATCCCGCATTGGGCATCGCTATGGATATGAGCATTCAGTTGTTAGCGGCCAACGGTGCCATTTGCACCTTGAGTTTGAGTTTTAACAACGATGGCCCGTTGGGCACATTCTTTCGCTACATTGGCGACACGGCAACCTACCTCGCTCGCTACGATGATTTATTCACGGGCAAAGAAGAAAAAATCGACATCTCACAAGTGGCAGTCAGCATGAACGGCATTGAGTTGCAAGACCGTGAATTTTTTGCTGCCATTCGAGAGGGGCGTGAACCCAATTCGAGTTTGGCGCAAGTGTTCAATTGTTACCAAGTGCTGCATGATTTAGAACTGCAATTTCAAAAATAAAAAGGGTTGAATCACATGCAACAACGCAAGGTCGGAAAATTCAGTGTCGGTGCAATCGGTTTGGGTTGTATGAATTTGTGCCATGCTTATGGCAAACCCGCTTCCAACGAGCAAGCTGAGCGAGTCTTGTTGACCGCATTGGATCATGGCGTTACGTTTTTTGATACAGCGGCTTTGTATGGTTTTGGATTGAGCGAAACCTTGATTGGCAATTATTTGTCTAAGCATCGTCAACGCTTTACCTTAGCCAGCAAATGCGGCATGCAAGGCATTGATGTCAATAACGACGGCAAGCTGGCACGCGTAATTGATGGAAGACCCGAAACTCTGAAAAAAACCTGTGAGGATGCACTCAGAAGATTGCGCACCGATGTGATCGATTTATATTATTTGCATCGTTGGGATAAGCGTGTTCCGATTGAAGACAGCGTGGGTGCATTGAGTGATTTGGTGCGTGCTGGCAAAATTCAAAGCATTGGTTTATCCGAAGTATCGGCCACCACCCTCAGAAAAGCGCATGCGGTTTACCCCATTGCAGCCGTACAAACCGAATATTCATTGTGGACGCGCAATCCAGAAATTGCAGTGCTCGATGCGTGTCAAGAATTGGGTGCAGCATTTGTTGCCTTCAGCCCTGTTGCGCGTGGTTTTTTATGTGGCAAAACCTTAGATACCACAACGTTTGATGACAAAGATATTCGCCGCGCCATGCCACGCTTTCAGCCCCATCATTTTCAAAAAAATCTTGCCTTGTTGCCGCCCTATGAAGCATTAGCAAAAGATATCGGCTGTACACATTCACAATTGGCTTTGGCATGGTTGTTTCACAAAGCGCTGCACATCATTCCCATACCAGGCACCAATAAAGTAGATCATGTAATTGAAAACAGCCAAGCTTGTGAAATTGTTCTCAATGATTCGGTGATGAAAAAATTAGATCAAATTATCAATACCCACAATGTGTCGGGCAACCGTTACAACGAACAATCCAATCGAGAAGTGGATACCGAGGTTTATTAATCGTTGTTTTTTTGAATGGATCGCAGCATCACAATTCCTGTGATCACGAGTAGTGCAATGCCCAGCCACGCCATCCAATTGGGAATGTCATCCCAAATAGCATAACCCAATACAACGGCAAATATCAATCCAACGTAACGAAACGGTGCGATGACACTCATCTCGCCTGCGCGTGAACTTCGAATCAACAAGTAATGACCGAGGCTTAAAAATACAGCCGATAAAGCCAACCACATCAATTGGATCAGGCTGGGCCTTGTCCATCCCCCATAAATACTTAAAACCCCAGACGCCATTGTCACCGTGAACGCGGTGCTCAGCGTAATCAAGATGGATGGAATATGCGATGAGATACTGCGTGTTAAAACATCTCGAATGGCGTGCAATAAAGTGCCTCCCACGCAAACCAATGCCCAAATATTAAAACTGTCGGTTGCAGGTTGCACAATCAATAAAACACCCGTAAATCCAGTCGCAATAATGAGCCATCGCCGAAACGGTATGGATTCCTTTAATGCAAAACTAGCCAACAAACTAATAAAAATGGGAGTTGCCATATTGATGGCTGTCGCATTGGCCAATGGTAAATGAAAGACGGCGCTTAAGTAAATCAAGGATGCGCAAGCATCAAGTATTGATCGGCGTTGGATCGGCCATTGAAAAAAATCTTTGAATACTTGTGATCGGTTCTTAAATACACCCATTGCGTGCGCAACGCACACCAGCATCAACAAGGATGAGGCGCCGCGTATAAAAATTAACTGTGTCGCGCCCAATGATTGACTCAAGTATTTGACAATGGCGTCGTTGATGATAAATGCACCAATAGACAAAGACATGAGAGCGATGCCTCGTCGATTGGCTTCGAGACGATTGATGGGTGCTTGTGGGAGAGGCATGGATGTCTTTAATTTATTTCAGAAAAAACAAAGGGCGCTTGTGGCGCCCCTTGCAGTGAAACGAATGTTTAAATCGTATCCATAAAACTACGTAATTTATCGGATCGGCTGGGATGCTTGAGTTTGCGCAAGGCTTTGGCTTCGATTTGACGAATGCGCTCGCGTGTCACGTCAAACTGTTTGCCGACTTCTTCTAGCGTGTGATCGCTGGTCATCTCGATACCGAAGCGCATGCGCAACACCTTGGCTTCGCGGGATGTGAGGCCGTCCAAAATCTCTTTGACGACATCGCGCAAACCCGCTTGCATGGCGGCTTCGATCGGTGCAGTATTGGACAAGTCTTCGATGAAATCACCTAAATGTGAATCGTCGTCGTCACCAATGGGTGTTTCCATAGAAATGGGTTCTTTGGCGATCTTCATTATCTTGCGAACCTTGTCTTCGGGCATTTCCATTTTTTCTGCGAGTACCGATGCGTCAGGCTCAAACCCAAACTCTTGCAAGTGCTGGCGACTGATGCGGTTCATCTTGTTGATGGTTTCGATCATGTGCACAGGAATGCGAATGGTTCGTGCTTGATCGGCAATCGAGCGCGTGATGGCTTGGCGAATCCACCATGTGGCGTAAGTTGAAAACTTATAACCACGACGGTATTCGAATTTGTCAACCGCTTTCATCAAGCCGATGTTGCCTTCTTGAATTAAATCTAAGAATTGCAAACCGCGGTTGGTGTATTTTTTGGCAATTGAGATAACCAAACGCAAGTTGGCTTCAATCATTTCACGCTTGGCATTGCGCGACGCATATTCGCCAGCATTCATGTGTTTGCTGATGTCTTTGAGTTCGGCCAATGGCACAACAACACGCGCTTGCAAATCGATTAATTTTTGTTGCAGTTCTTGAATGGCGGGTACGTTGCGACCCATGGTGCTCGACCAATTTTTGCCAGCAGAAGCTTGTTTTTCTACCCATTTGAGGTTGAGCAA
This sequence comes from Limnohabitans sp., assembly GCA_009693305.1. Taxonomy (GTDB): domain Bacteria; phylum Pseudomonadota; class Gammaproteobacteria; order Burkholderiales; family Burkholderiaceae_C; genus Limnohabitans. The sequence continues at coordinate 1,809 of SHXN01000118.1, read as the reverse complement.
GTTGGCTGGAAAATCTTTGATGAACAACTCTTGTGGCATGCCACATTTTTCAACAATAATCCGACGTATTTGACGCTCTTTGGAGCGGACTTCCCTCACCTGTGATCGAAGGTTTTCGCATAGTTTTTCGATGGTGCGAGCTGTAAAGCGAATGGTCATGAGCTCTTCACTCAATGCCTTTTGTGCTTTTTGATAGTTGGGTGTTCCATGGCCCTCTTTGTCGTAGGCTTTGTGAACTTTTTCAAATAAAGCAGTGATTCGATCGAATCGCTCAAGAGCTTCGCGTTTGAGTTCTTCTAATTTTTTGGTGAGTGCCTTGGAGCCGCCTTTGCCGTCGTCGTCGTCTTCTTCGTCAAACTCGTCAAAGTCTTCTTCGGCCACATAGTCGTCTGCTTCGTTGACATTGCTAAAGCCATCGACAATGGTGGAGATGACCACTTTGCCTTCGCGAATATCGGAGGTCATGCGCAAAATGTCGTTAATGGTGGTAGGGGAAGCGCTGATGGCTTCCATCATGTCCATCAAGCCGCCTTCAATGCGCTTGGCGATTTCAATTTCACCTTCGCGTGTGAGCAATTCGACGGTGCCCATTTCGCGCATGTACATGCGAACGGGATCGGTGGTTCTGCCAAATTCACTGTCAACCGTTAAAAGCGCCGCTTCGGCTTCTTCTTCGGCTTCTTCTTCACTGGCTACTGTTGGACCCGTATTGGTGATGAGTAAAGTTTCTGCATCAGGTGTTTGTTCGTAAACGCCGACGCCCATGTCATTGAGCATAGTGATGACGTTTTCAAGCGTTTCTGCGTCCACCAATTTGTCGGGCAGGTGATCTGAAATTTCACCGTGTGTGAGGTATCCACGTGTTTTACCCAATTTAATGAGGGTTTTGAGGCGCATGCGGCGCTTGACCAGGTCTTCTTCAGATAAAACAGTTTCGTCAAGACCAAATTCTTTCATCAAGGCACGCTCTTTGGCCTTGCTGATTTTCATGCGCAGTGGTTTTACTTTTTCTGTGCTTGCACTCTCTACCACTTTAGCGTTAGCTTCAAGAACGGCAATTAAATTATCTTCAATGATTACAATCTTGCCATTTTTTTTGTTGTCTGCTTTAGAAGGCGCGGGTTTTTTGGCAACAGTTGACTTTGCAGGCACGACTGCTTTAGCCACAACTTTGGGCGGGTCAATTTTTTTCTTACTATCTTTTGCCGCATCCTTTGAAGCGACAGAAACTTTTTTAGAGGTCACAGGCGTTGCTTTCTTCGGTGAAAGTTTCGCGCTCGTTTTAACTATTGGATTTGCTACAACTTTGGCCGATGGTTTTGACTTTGCAACAGGTTTTGCAGAAGCTTTAACGACTGGCTTAGCGGTGCTTTTTTTTGAGGCTACTTTTTTGGCAACAGTTTTTTTGGCAACAGTTTTTTTGGTTTTCGAACTGGACATGACAAATCCTTAACAATAGGGGTGTACAACGCCACGGACCGAGCGCGGGAAAAATGGTTTGGGGTTCAGATACAAGCGAGGAGGGCGATCATTTGGTATGCAGTCCTTGCGAAAATTGGCGGGTTGTGAGCACGTTGTCACGGTTGGCCGAGTTCGGAGGTATTGCTGTCGCACTTGTACAGAATTTGGATTGTACCATAGAACTTGGAATTTGCCTCTATGAGCCCTTTCCAACGAGGTATGAGCCTGAGTTAGACGTGTATTTCCAACGAGGTATGAGCCTGAAACTCTGATTTGGGCCTGACTTTTCATATTAGGTTGATCATCCAAGGATGATTATTAACATGAACGAGTCCAAACTGTGCACCA
>SHXN01000117.1 GCA_009693305.1 Limnohabitans sp. | reverse complement strand
GACGCGCTACCGTGGCTTGGCCGAGAACACAGCGCAACGCATCACATTGTTTGCACTGAGCAATTTGTGGATGGTGAGGAAACGCATCTTGGGTGCGACTGGATGGGTGCGCCAAAAACAGGGCAAAAATCCTCAGTGAGGGGGCAGATCGCATGAAAATGTTCAAAAAGAGAGTGATTTTGCGATCGGAGCATTGCAAATTTCATAGTGTGACAATTTACTGCCCGAGAGCTTTTTTAAACTGAGTTTTTCAGACCTTCCCTAAGCGAAGTGTAGCGTCACTAGCTGTTTAAATTTGTGCTGTTTGCGTGCGCAAAGTGTTGGTAATATCAGAGCATGAGTGAAATTTATCTAATACAGAAATACCCATAAGGGTATAGTTTTTTTAAAGCACGTCTTCCCGCACGTTACACGAAAAACCGTGGTAAGCCTCATAAATACTGGGTTTTGCATGCTTAATGTTCTGAAAATCCTTGTGTCGGTGGTCCGATTCCGTCCCAGGCCACCATTTTATTTATAGCTTTCTTAAAGTGCCCTGAAGTTTGGCGCCCTTAGACAATTCCAACTCGTGATAAGCCACTTTTCCATTAATATCACAAGTTGATTGCAAAATCAAAAGCTCCGTAACGGTTAAATCATTACCTGCACTGCCCGCCACATTCATTCTTTCGGCGCGAACCTTGCCTTGAAATGAGCCCGTTGCTTTGATCGTCACATCTTTGGCCGTCAGACTGCCCTCAATCGTACCTGCAATAATGACAGAGTTGGGAATGGTGAACTCCCCGCGTATCACCACACCTTCACCCACCATCAAGCTGCCATGGGGCAATTCGTAAGGGTTGTGCGTGTTGGGTCCAGTAATCAATTCCTCACGGTCCTTGTTGGATTCAAATAAAGTAGCCAAATCTTGTCTCCTAAGTATTTTTTCAACTATACACTGACAAGCCTAGAGCACCAAATTTATTCGTGCAGTCCTTGGAAATATTGGAAAAATACATCTTTAGCTCGATAATCGGCGGTTTGTTGCTCAATTCACGACTTTCAAGTCATTGCCTAAAGCAATCGATGTAAAACAATCCTTAGCATTTCCATTGAATCAGACCCATAACCTCAGCGCTGCAAACCCCAAGTCACTTGTGATTTGCGCGGATGACTTCGCCGCAAGCCCCGCTATTTCGCAAGGTATAGCGGGTTTGGCCTCCATGCAGCGCATTCAAGCCACCAGCGTCATGGTGTATTCGCATTTATGGATCCAGCATGCAAGCATGCTCAAAGAGCATCGGCAAACGCTTGATGTGGGCTTGCATTTGGATTGGACCAGTGAATTTGCATTTCAAGCAGGTCATGGCCTGTCACTGTCCAAGCTCATGGCAATAACTCTACTCAAGCAACTCAATTCAAACGAACTCAAACGCATCATTCAACAACAGCTAGATTTATTTGAAAAAACATGGGGCTACCCACCGGACCACGTTGACGGGCATCAACACATTCAACAATTTTCTGGAATTCGTGATTCGCTGGTTTCAATCTTAAAAAATAGATATGGAAAAGACGCGCCATGGATTCGCGTCTCGAAGGTCACACAACCCGACTTTAATTTTAAAAACTGGGTCATCAATGCAATGGGCGCAAGTGAGTTGTCGCAATTGACCAACGACCAGGGTTTGGCGCACTCCGACGCATTAAGTGGCGTCTACGACTTACAAAAACAAACACATGAATATTCAAAGCGAATGAAACAATGGTTGCACAGTGCAAGTCACGGCACAATCATCATGTGCCATCCAGCATCTGCCGTCAGCCCAAACGATGTTCATGGCACAACCCGCATCGATGAATACGAGTATTTAGCAAGTGATGCATTTAATCAGGATTTGTTACATTCAAAAACTCAACTCAAACGCGGATCTGCGCTTTATAAAATTAAATCGTGAAAATTTCTAAATTCAAATTCTCTACATGGACCCTGACTCTTTTAGGGCTTATGTCTTTGCTATTAGTCCTTGCCGCCTTGCGCCCCTTGGCCCTGCCCGATGAAGGACGATATGGAGAAATCGGACGTTGGATGTTGATCAGTGGCGATTGGCTCACGCCGCGACTCAACGCGATGCCTTTCTTTCACAAGCCACCACTGCTTCATTGGTTGCAAGCCATTTCTTTAAGTATTTTTGGCATTCATCCTTGGGCATTGCGTGTGGTGCCAGCGATTCACGCGGCTTTGATGTTGTCGATGATGTATGCGGTGACGCTTCAGCTGTCTAATCGCCAAACTGCAATTAGAGCGGTGTGGATGCTGGGAACCAGTCTCACTTTTATGATTGGTGGTCAATACATCAATCATGATATGTTGGTGGCTACATTGATTTCAATTGCCATTTGGTGTTTTGCTCTCTCGTTATCCACCAGTGAAAAATCGCGCTCCAACTGGGGAAGATTGGGTTTTGTCGCTTGCGCATTGGGCATGTTGAGCAAAGGATTGATTGGCGTTGTTTTGCCGGGCATGGTAATTTTTCTATGGCTTATTCTTTCAAGACAATTTAAAAAAATTATTCACTGGCCTTGGATTTCAGGTGTTCTGATGTTTTTAATCATCGTGTTGCCTTGGTTTGTTTTAAGTCAACAAAAATTTCCCAATATGTTTGATTACATGTTTATCAAACAGCAGGTCAGCAGATACACCGCGACCGATTTCAACAACCCCCAAAAATGGTGGTTTTATTTACAAGCCAGTATGGTCTTGATGTTTCCTTGGTTTATTTTTTCTTTGGCGAGTTTTAAACCCAATCGATTCAAGTTAGACATGTCAACAGATCTTAAATCGCAAAATCTTTATCTTTTGTGTTGGATATGGGTTGTTGCCATCACTGTTTTCTTTTCAATTTCCAATTCCAAACTCTATGGATACATCTTGCCCATCATGCCGGCTTTGGCTGTGTTGGCTTCGATGGGCTGGGAGAGCGCAATGACTCAAGTGCGCTGGTCCAACAAATTATTTATTGCGTTGTGTCTCTTCAATATCACCATCGCCATTGGAATTGTGACTCAGGTTGGAGCCACCACGCAAGCCTCAAGATCACAAGACGTCGCAAAGGTTTGGGCTTGCGCCGCCAAGCCAACGGATACCCTGTATGTAAATCAAAACTATCCCTACGATTTGCCTTTTTATGCGCAAACACAGCGCCCTATGGTTGTAGTCGATGATTGGGAAAAAATTAAAAAAGAAAATACCGATGGATGGGAGCTTGAATTATTAGATAGCACGTTGTTTGAACCGCAAACCAAACAATATTTACAAGCACTCGACACCCTGGCTTTGGCAGGAACGCAGGCCAACAACTGGCTAATCATTAAAAATACAAATACAGTGGCCGATGGTCTTGAAGGCTGGAAATTGTTTTATCAAGGCGCAGGATGGAGAATTTTTAAATCATCCAGCGAGGCTGATTCTAAAAGCCCACCATCGACTCAACACATAAGTTTGAGCGGCTGCAATCACTAAAGCAATCAACAATGCCCACAGCGATGGCATGTCTAACCAGCGATACAAAATAACAAAAATAATCTCGTTACAAGCAAAGCCAGTCAATGCAGTGACAGAAAACCGCTTCAAGCTGGTTAACAAGTCCGTATCGGTGTTTGAAAAACTAAGCCAGCGATGACCGCCAAAGCTTACAAAAAGTGCAACGACAAAACCGATGGCGTTTGCAATTTCAGGCAAGAGCGAGTGGCGCAACATATAAAAAACAAAAAAATGAGTTGCTGCCGCTGTCGCTCCAACGATTAAAAACCAAGCGACAGAGCGATTCATCGCAAACATTCAGTTGGTAAAAGTCGATGAGCCTGAAGATGAACCCAGCCCGTGGCCCACCTGTTGTCGGATTAAATAATTGGGGCGTTGCTTCACTTCTTCATAAATTCTTCCCACGTATTCTGAAAGTATTCCAACGGCTAACAATTGCAAGCCACTGAAAAACATCAAGGCCACCACAATGGTTGCATAACCAGGCACATTGATACCCCAAATAGAATATTCACCAATCACCCATATGCCATAAGCAATCGCAAGAGCGGATAAGCTAAAACCAATCCATGTTAAAGCACGCAAAGGCACAATAGAAAAAGCAAGCATGCCAGTAAGTGCCAAAGTGATGGAGCTACTCATGCCAAAATTGGATTTGCCATCTAATCGGTTGCAGGGCTCGTAATCTATGGCGCAACTTTTAAATCCCACCCATGCGTAGAGCCCCTTCATGAAGCGATTGCGCTCTGGCAATTTTTTTAAGGCGTCAACCGTCTTGCGATCCATTAAACGAAAGTCACCTGCGTTTTCAGGGATTTTAAATTTTCCGCCCCAATTAATGAGTTTGTAAAAAATGCGCGTCAACTTCACATGCACTTTGGATTGATCGTCGCGTTTTTTTCGAACCGCATAAACCACATCACAGCCGTTTTTCCATTGATGAAACATTTGCTTGAGAAAGGTCGGTGAATGTTGCCCATCAGAATCCATCAGAATCACTACTTCACCCTGCGCAGCATCGAGGCCCGCGCTCAGGGCATTTTCTTTGCCAAAATTTCTCGAAAGCTCTAAAAAAACAATTTCAGAAAATTGTGCGCACATATCTTTCATCACCGATGTCGTTGCGTCAATGCTGCCGTCATCAACAACAATGAGTTCGATGCGCGATGACAGCGAACGCAGAGCATTCAAGGTTTGAGGAATGACGTGAGGCAAATTGGCCGCTTCGTTGTAAGCGGGCATGACACATGAAATCGTTGGCGGAGTCTGGGTTCGATTGTTCATGTACCGAATCATGCCAAAAAAAACGGCCCCAGTGTTTTTATTTCTAAAAAATCATGCAGATTTTTGATTTTTTGAGGTTTAAAAGGTCTAAATCATATTGATTAAACATTCTACCTGTCAAAATGAGCAGTTGCTTCTTCCCTTATTTGAATCATTCGTGAAAAAACCAATTTTTATCATCTCCACTGTTGTCTTGGCTTGGATTGCATCATTAGCCCATGGGCAAGAGGCCTCGGCTTGGAGTGATGGATTTAACTTGTCCTCCAAAAAAGACGATGAATATCGCTTCATGTTCAGTCCCTACACCTACCATTTCGGTGGCAAGGAAGGTCACAAAGACGTTTGGTTGGTGGGTGTCGAGCGTGAACGCAGTAACGGCATACTCGCAGGCTTTACCTTTTTCTCTAATTCATTTGGTCAACCCAGTACCTATATTTTTCCATGGGGTCAGATGTACCGCAACATTGGTTGGATGCCAGGCATGTATTTCAAATGGACCGCAGGACTTTTATATGGGTATGTTGCGCCTTATGAAAACAAAGTTCCTTTGAACCACAACGGATATTCTCCAGCTGTGATTCCTACATTAGGCATTGAAAAAAAGGATTGGCAAGTTCAAGTCAATGCACTGGGAACCAATGGTTTTATGTTGCAGATCAACAGAAAAATCAATTAAAGAATTGCGAGTCCAACGTATTATTCACACAAAGATCGAATGCTGGGCGGAATAAGCATGGCGTATATTGATGAAGGACTATCTTTTTTTTTCGCCCGCAAAAATACGCACCTCTTGACAGCTCATGATGGCATCGCTGCCACGATGAATACGATGATCTTGCACAAAACTTTTGTTGAACCATTCGGTAATCGACGTTGTGATGATGAGATCATCGCCGTAGGTGGCGGTTTTTGTGAATTGAGCCTTGGTGTCAACCAACGGTGTGCCGATCACGCCAAGCGTCGTGGTGGTTTCTTGCCAAGGAGGAACTCCGCAACTGATAAAGAAGTGCCTAGAGGCGGCATCAAACCATCTAAAAAAATTGGGAAACCAAACAATGCCTGCGGGATCGCAATCGCCAAACTCGACGCGTAGGGTGTAAGTACAAGCGCGAGGGACTGAAGGAGAATTTCTCATGAAAACGGCGTCCAAAAATTAAACTCAAGCATTGCATCATAATTGGAAACCGATAGCCACTATCAAAATGTTATTTATGAACAGCCCAACATCGCCCACTCGACTCACTTCTCTTTCCCACGGCGGAGGGTGTGGTTGCAAAATTGCACCTGGCGTACTCAAAGAAATTTTAAAAAACAATTCCGCTTTTGCCTTGCCCCCTCAACTATTGGTTGGTATTGAAACCTCCGACGACGCCGCGGTTTACAAACTCAACGGTGAACAAGCGCTGATTGCAACCACCGATTTTTTTATGCCAATCGTCGACGATCCTTTTGATTTTGGTCGAATTGCCGCGACTAACGCGATCAGCGATGTTTATGCGATGGGCGGTACACCCATCATGGCTTTAGCAATTGTGGGTATGCCAATCCATGTCTTGAGCACAGACATCATTGGAAAAATTTTGCAAGGCGGGCAATTGGTATGTCAACAAGCTGGAATACCAATTGCTGGCGGTCACACCATCGACTGCGTAGAGCCGATTTATGGTTTGGTGGTGATGGGTTTGATTCATCCCGATCGCATCAAAAAAAATTCCGATGCCAAGCAAGGTGATGTGTTGATATTAGGTAAACCATTGGGCGTGGGCATTTTGTCTGCCGCGCTCAAAAAAGAACAACTTTCACCCGCGGCTTACCAACAAATGATTCGCACCACGACGCAACTCAACACACCCGGTATTGATTTGTCATCGATTCAAGGCGTACATGCCATCACCGACGTCACTGGATTTGGATTGGCGGGCCATGCCTTAGAAATGGCAAGAGGATCACACACCGACATGCAGATTAAATGGTCCAAAATCCCATTGATCGATGGTGTGATTGAGATGGCTTCGCAAGGCTACGTAACGGGCGCATCGGCAAGAAACTGGGTGGGATATGGAGACGAAGTGGAGTTGCCACAAAATTTTACAAACGAACAACAAGCACTTCTAACCGATCCACAAACCAGCGGTGGATTGTTGGTGAGTTGTTCTGAGCAATCGGCCGATGAAGTATTAACAACATTTAAAAAACATGGATTTAATCAAGCCTGCGTGGTGGGTCGCGTTCAACCTCAGCGTGGCATCAAACCATCTTTAATTATTTTGTGACACAAGTTTGTTGGTCGCTACGCGTTGCGCAAACTCAGCGCGCAAGGCTTTGAGTTTTTCGCGCGGATCTTCTTTGGTGGTGGATGCATCGAGCGCCATTTCTTGAATAAAACGACTGGGCAACATTCTAAGGATTCTCTGCAAAAGTCTCATCGTAAGTCATCCAAAGGCGTGACACAAGCGTTATAGGTAGATGAAACAAACCACCTTTGCCAGCACCGGATTTGAATTGGTCACCAAGCGTACGCGTAAGCGTGAGTTTTTGGAGGAGATG
>SHXN01000116.1 GCA_009693305.1 Limnohabitans sp. | reverse complement strand
ACGCACCATGGCATGCGGTAATGTTAAATCAGACAATCGAATTTGTTCGTCTGCTTGCTTCTTGAGTTGCGGATGCAAGCCGTCGGCGCCCCCAATAATGAGGGTAATGTCTTGAGCGGCCAATTGCCAATCGTTCATTTTTTGAGCGAGTTGTTTTGTTTGAATTGATTTGCCTTTTTCGTCTAGAACCACCACACGCGCGCCTTTGGGAATGGCAGCGAGCAAGCGCTCTTTTTCGGATTCGTAAATTTGCTCCAATGAAAACGTTTCCCTGGGTTGTGCTTTGACGGCTTTCAATTCAATTTTGAAATCAGGAGGAAATCTCTTGCTGTACTCGTCGCAAGCAGTTTGTGCCCAGGCAGGTAATTTTTGACCGACTGCAATAATCCAAATCCGCATCGGTGAACTTTCTGAAGGTTAAATTTTTTTCTTGGGTGCAGCGGGCTTTGAGATTTTTTTACCAACTGTTTTTTTGGCAGCTGGACTTTTTAGGGTTAATTTTTTTGCTGCAGGTTTTTTTCGCAGTCGGTTTTTTTGCTTCCACCGATTTTTTTGCTGCTGGTTTTTTAGCAGTAGGTTTTTTAATTTCAGCAAGAGGCTGTGCAGCCTTTGCAGCAACGGGCTTGGGCGCTCCCAACTTAAAGCGAACGGGTTTGTAACCCCAAATTTCTTCTAAGTTGTAATACTGCCGAATGATCGGTTGCATGATGTGAACAACAGCCATACCGCAATCGACTATGATCCACTCGCCGTTTTCTTCACCCTCTACGCGCGGTTTTCCAAAACCTTGCTCTCGCACAGCGTCTCGCACACTTGAAGCCAATGCCTTGGTTTGTCGATTGGATGTTCCTGAGGCAATAACGACACGCTCAAATAAAGAAGAAAGATGCTCGGTATTAAAAACCACCAATTTTTGCGCTTTCACATCCTCGAGTGCATCAACAATGACGCGTTGCAATTGTTGAATTTCTTTTTTTGGATTGGTATCGGTCATATCGTTTTTGTGTAAAGTTTTTGTTGATGAATGTATTGAAGGACATTTGCGGGCACCCAAGTACTCACGTCTTGGTTGTTTTCAATTCGGTGTCGAATCTGTGTGGCACTCATGGCCATGGGTTCAAAATCCAAAGTGATCACCGATTCCATTTCTGATTTTTGCCACTGAGTCGGTTTATGAGAAATACTCGGATCATGGAGTCTTTGAGCAACCACTAAATGAGCTATAGAAAGAATATCACGCCAACGATGCCAGGTTGAAAATTGAAGCGCCTGATCCTCGCCAATGATTAAGAAAAAATCCGAGCTGGTCTGATCTTTTTGGATCTCTAACAAACTATCAATGGTATAGCTGGGACCGGCTCTGCGAATTTCACGATCATCGATTTTACATTGTTCAAGACCTGCAAACGCCAACTGTGCCATTTTTAAACGATGAGGGCCATCAGACAGGGTTCTGGATTTGTGCCAAGCGTCCCCTGTCGGTAAGACAATCAAGCAATCCAATTGAAGTTGCTCAATTGCGCGTTGAGCCAAAACCACATGCGCCAGATGGGGAGGATCAAAACTGCCTCCCAACAATCCAACTTGATGTTGTGCTTTTGTCAAACCCAATCCTTGGGCGGTAAAAAATCTGTATAAAGCGCCTTTTCGGGACTACCCTCTTGCGGCGTATGTTGGTAAGACCAAGTCACCAGTGGCGGCATCGACATCAAAATGGATTCGGTACGGCCACCCGATTGCAATCCAAAGTGCGTGCCCCTGTCAAATACCAAATTAAATTCCACGTATCGCCCCCTACGGTAAAGTTGATGATCGCGTTGCTGTTGGGTCCAAGGCATATTCTTTCTGCGCTCAACAATAGGAATATACGCTTTGACAAAATGATTGCCCACACTTTGCATCATCTCAAAACTTTTTTCAAAACCCAGCTCATTGAAATCATCAAAAAAGATACCGCCAATTCCTCGTGCTTCCTTGCGATGCTTTAAATAAAAATACTCATCGCACCATTTTTTAAACTTGGGATGCCAAGAATCGCCAAAAGGCTCAAGCGCTGATTTGCAAGTGGCATGAAAATGAATGGCATCATCTTCAAATCCGTAATACGGTGTTAAATCCATTCCGCACCCAAACCATGCAACAGGGCTTGATTTTTCTGGCATCGCGATCAATGCCCTCACGTTCATATGTACCGTTGGAATATAGGGATTGCGAGGATGAAAAACCGAAGAAACGCCCATGGCCTCAAATGGCGCGCCATTGAGCTCAGGGCGATGTTGCGTTGCCGAGGGTGGTAGTTGTGATCCTCTGACATGAGAAAAACCACAACCCGCACGCTCAAACACAGATCCGTTTTCAAGAATTTTTGTAATGCCCTCACCTTGAAGCGGTTCGCCAGGTTCTTTGTGCCAAGTATCAGCAATAAATTTTTGCTCATCAATGGCTTCAATAGCAGACGTGATGTTGAATTGAAGACCCAAAAGAAAAATTTTGACTGGCTCAAATTGCGGATTCATGATCCATCTCCTTTGTGAATATTTTTTTTAATAGGCTGAATTGGACAGGCTTGATCAGGATAAAAACCAACCACTTCGGCGTAGGCTTGTTTGATACGTTCATAATCTTTGAGTTCGTTGCCCGTTAGATTGATGAACTGGTCAATCCTAAATTCTTTTTTTGCGTAATCCATTCGAATCAAAAGCAATGGAACCTTGGCTTGAAATGCCAAATGATAAAAACCACTTCGCCAGCCATTTTGAAACTTGCGAGTCCCTTCGGGTGAAAGTCCAAACCAAAAAAAAGTATTGTTTTTTTTGTTCTCGTTGATCAGTTCAACCACTTGCCCCACACTGCCGCTTGTACTGGATCGGTCTAAAGGTACACCCCCGAGGTAATGGATGAGTCGACCAAACAATGGGATCTGAAAGACAGAAGTCTTGCCCCAAAAATGAACAGGAACGCCCGCTGCACACTTGGCAAGCATGGCATAAAAAAAATCCCAATTGCTGGTGTGAGGATATGCAATCGCAATGCCTTGTTGAGACGGAAAGCCTTCGAACATCACTTGCCAACCCAGCAATTTCAAAATTATATGGGCCCATGTTTGTGGTTGAAACTGAATCGGATATGGTTTTTGATAATCCGATATCACCGTTTTGACCTCATGGCTCGATAGCCGATATCGGTACGATACTGCTGGCCGTCAAAGCTGATATCGTCAATCGCCTGATAGGCGGCTTGTTGAGCGGCCTTGACCGTTGCGCCCAATGCCGTCACACACAACACGCGTCCACCTTGGGTTTGCAAAATGCCATTGGTGTCGATCGTTCCTGCATAAAAAACCATGACTTCATCGCTATCAGAAGCTTTGATATGGATGGTGTCGCCTTTTCTAGGTTGCAAGGGGTAGCCATGTGCTGCCATCACCACACCCAAGGCTGTGCGACTATTCCACTGTAATTCAAAATCTTTTAGCAGTTGTTGATGGGGATCGGTTGCCGCCCATAGCAAATCCACTAAATCAGTTTTTAAACGCATCATGATGGGTTGCGTTTCGGGGTCTCCCATTCTGCAATTAAATTCGAGCGTTTTGATTTGACCGTTGGGATCGATCATTAAACCCGCGTATAAAAATCCCGTGTAAGTAATTCTATCGGACTTCATTCCACGTATCGTTGGCAGAATAATTTTGCGCATGGCTTTTGCATGAACTTCGGGTGTTACCACGGGTGCAGGAGAGTAAGCCCCCATTCCACCTGTATTGGGGCCCATATCGTGATCGAGCAATCGTTTGTGATCTTGTGATGTGGCCAAGGCCACGACGTTTTGACCATCACATACCACCATAAAACTGGCTTCTTCGCCGGCTAAAAATTCTTCGATGACAACACGCGCACCACCACCGTTATGAACAACGCCCAATGCATTGTCTAACAACATGAAGTCAATGGCCTCGTGCGCTTCTTGATCGGTCATCGCAACAACAACGCCCTTGCCTGCCGCTAATCCATCGGCTTTCACCACAATGGGTGCGCCCATTTGATTCACATAAGCATGCGCAGAATCGGTGTCGCTGAATGTTTGGTATTGCGCCGTTGGAATTTTGTGCCTACTCATAAAATCTTTTGAAAACGCCTTGGAGCTTTCAAGTTGAGCAGCAGATTTTGTAGGTCCAAAAATTCGTAATCCGTGCTGACGAAACTCATCAACAATTCCTAACGCCAATGGGGCTTCAGGACCCACAAGGGTGAGAGCGATTTGATGGGTTTGTGCCCATTGGCGCAGTTGAACGATGTTAGTAATGGGTAAATTAATGAGGTTGCGATCACGCGCTGTACCCCCATTACCTGGCGCGACATAAACCGATTGAATGCGTTGCGATTGTGATATTTTCCATGCCAATGCATGCTCTCTTCCACCACTACCAACTACAAGTACTTTCATAAGGCGGCGTTGTGGTAAACCTCTTGCACATCATCCAAATCTTCAAGGGCATCTAATATTTTTTGCATTCGCAATGCATCGTCCCCCAAAAGTTCGATGGTGTTTTCGGCACGCATGGTGACTTCGGCTAATTCGGGTTGCAAACCTGCCGCTTGCAAAGCATTTTTGACCTTTTCAAAAATTGCCGTTGATGTGATCACTTCGATCGAGCCATCGTCACCCGTCAAAAGATCTTCTGCACCCGACTCCAAGGCCACTTCCATCAATTGATCTTCGTTGGTTCCTGGAGCAAAAATCATTTGACCGCAATGCTTGAATTGAAAAGCAACCGATCCTTCGGTACCCATATTGCCACCAAATTTACTAAAGACATGCCTGACCTCAGCAACCGTTCGAACTTTGTTATCGGTCATGGTATCGACCAAAATAGCTGCGCCAGCAATGCCATAACCTTCGTAGCGAATTTCTTCGTAAGTGACACCTTCTAGGTTGCCGGTGGCTTTATCAATGTTGCGCTGAATCGTGTTGGCGGGCATATTGGCCGCCTTAGCCTTTTCAATCGCTAAACGCAACCGAGGGTTCGATCCAAGATCGGCACCACCCGTACGAGCCGCCACCATGATCTCACGTATGACACGTGTCCAAACCTTACCGCGCTTTTCGTCTTGACGACCTTTGCGATGTTGAATATTTGCCCATTTGCTATGACCTGCCACACATGATCCTTACTTTATGGTTTTTTTGTGAAAGACTGATTTTACGGTGATGGCACAACACATCAACAAGTCAAGCCCAACATGCATTTAACTGGCTTGCGCTTCTTCAGGCTCTGTAGGTTCCGATTTGGATGTTTTTGCATCTTTTTTGGGTAGGGGTTGGATATCGAGCAAGACCTCTTGCTTGTCATCCAAACTGACCGTTAGTCGTCCACCATCAATCAATTTACCAAACAGCAATTCATCAGCCAATGCACGACGAATCGTGTCTTGTATGAGTCGTTGCATGGGTCTTGCACCCATCGATGGGTCAAAACCTTTTTTCGCCAAATGCTTGCGCAAATCGTCGGTGAATGTAACCTCAACTTTTTTCTCAGCCAATTGTGTTTCGAGTTGCAATAAAAATTTATCGACAACACGCAAAATCACCTGTTCATCCAAAGGCTTGAAGCTGACAATCGCATCCAAACGATTTCTAAATTCAGGGGTGAATAAACGCTTGATGTCATTCATCTCATCGCCAGGTTCGCGCGCAGTGGTAAAACCAATGGTTGATTTGTTGAGCGCTTCTGCACCCGCATTGGTCGTCATGATGATGATGACGTTTCGGAAGTCAGCTTTGCGACCGTTGTTATCGGTCAGCGTTCCGTGATCCATCACTTGCAACAAGACATTGAAAATATCAGGATGCGCTTTTTCAATTTCATCAAACAACAAAACCGAATGCGGTTTTTTTGTGATCGCTTCGGTGAGCAAGCCGCCTTGATCAAATCCAACATATCCAGGAGGCGCACCAATGAGGCGACTCACCGCATGTCTTTCCATATATTCGGACATATCAAAGCGAAGCAAATCAATGCCCATGATGTAGGCCAATTGTTTCGCCGCTTCAGTTTTGCCAACGCCCGTGGGGCCACTAAACAAAAATGAGCCGATAGGCTTGTCTGTCTTGCCCAAGCCCGATCGAGCCATTTTGACAGCTGAAGCCAATAGGTCGAGCGCTTTGTCTTGGCCAAACACAACGCTTTTGAGATCGCGCTCTAGCGTTTGTAATTTGCCTCTGTCATCGTTGGAGACGCTTGCGGGTGGAATGCGCGCAATTTTGGCGACAATATCTTCGATTTCTGATTTGGTGATTGTTTTTTTGCGTTTAGAAACGGGCAATATTCTTTGCGCAGCACCCGCTTCGTCAATCACATCAATGGCTTTATCGGGCAAATGACGATCATTAATGTATTTAGCGCTCAACTCAGCGGCCGCTTGCAATGCTGCAACGGCGTATTTGACATTGTGGTGATCTTCAAAGCGCGACTTGAGACCTTTGAGAATATCCACGGTTTGCTCAACAGAAGGCTCGACCACATCGATTTTTTGGAAACGACGCGAGAGTGCCGCATCTTTTTCGAAGATACCGCGATACTCTGTAAAGGTTGTCGCTCCAATACATTTGAGTTGACCCGAACTGAGTGCAGGCTTGAGCAAATTGGAAGCGTCTAGCGTGCCACCCGAAGCGGCACCAGCACCAATTAATGTGTGAATTTCATCAATGAATAAAACAGCGTTGGGTTTATCTTTGAGTGATTTGAGTACGCCTTTTAAACGTTGTTCGAAATCACCGCGATACTTTGTTCCTGCTAAGAGCGCGCCCATGTCTAAAGAAAAAACCTGAGAGTCGGCCAATATTTCTGGAACGTCTTTTTGTGTGATACGCCATGCAAGACCTTCGGCGATTGCAGTTTTGCCAACCCCCGCCTCACCCACTAACAATGGATTGTTTTTTCTGCGACGACAAAGGATTTGAATGACACGCTCAACCTCGTACTCGCGTCCGATCAAGGGATCAATTTTTCCGTCCTTGGCGAGTTGATTGAGGTTTTGTGTGAATTGCTCAAGAGGAGACGCTTTTTCATTTTTCTCGGGCTGCTCTTCAGATTCATTGGATGATGATTCAGAATTTTTTGTTGGCTCTTGTTGCTCGCTCTTTTTAATGCCGTGTGCAATAAAGTTAACCACATCTAAACGAGTAACGCCTTGTTGATGCAAATAGTAAACCGCATGCGAATCTTTCTCGCCAAAAATAGCAACCAATACGTTGGCGCCTGTGACTTCTTTTTTTCCGTTGCCTGTTGACTGAACATGCATGATGGCGCGTTGAATCACGCGCTGAAAACCCAATGTCGGTTGTGTATCGACTTCG
>SHXN01000003.1 GCA_009693305.1 Limnohabitans sp. | reverse complement strand
ATCAACGCCGCACTCCAAATAATGTTCTACGCGATCCAAAGAGGCGTCTAAACCTTCAACTGCAATTGCATCGGTGCGCGCCAATATCAAGGTGTTATTCGATCGACGCGCGTCCAAGGCTGCACGCAATTTACCTTGCATCTCCTTGGTCGATATCACGCCTTTGCCTTGTAAATGCCCGCATCGTTTTGGAAAGGTTTGATCTTCCAATTGAATTATTCTTGCACCACAACGCTCAAACTCTAAAACAGTGCGACGCGTGTTGAGAGCATTTCCAAAACCTGTATCCGCGTCCACAATGATGGGCAATTGAACGCGCTCTACCAACGCCGCCAATGTTTGCGCAACCTCAGATGCCGTCACCAAACCAATATCAGATCGCCCCAACTTAGTATACGCAATGGACGCACCCGACAAATACAAAGCTTCAAAGCCCGATTGCTCTGCAATCAAACTACTGAGTGAATCGTACACACCAGGCGCGTGCACGGCGTGTTTTTCTTGTAATCGTTTTTTAAAATCAGTCATGTGTTACTTTGGATGTTGGAGTTGATGTGAGATGGTGTGTGCGCTGATGTAACCACCAGCAACAGCGCTGAGCAATCCATTACCTGACAAATAGCCCCACACCGCTTGACCCGATACACCGCGCGCCGCGCCACCTGCGGCCCAAAGATTTGGAAATGCCAGACCTTGTTGATTGAGTACGCGACATTCATCGTTAATAGCCAATCCACCTTGCGTGTGAAACAAAGCACCAGTGACTTTGATGGTGTGCAATCGACCTTGCAAGGAACGTTTAAATGTTCGCCCTGTTGATGAGTCGGTACCAGGTTTTACGCCATCTAAAGTATGTTGGAAACGGTTGGTATCGCATTGAATGACGTTTGATAATTCTTTAAAGCTGTTCGTTGATTTAATAGCACCTGCTTTTTGTGCTTGTACAAAATCTGGAAAATCTTGTGCAAAGGCCAACAAAGTATCGTCAAAAATATTCCAAGCTGTTGCGTTGGGTTGCGCCAGCACATGCACCGCCGCTTCAGAATAACCCAAGGTCTCGTCATGAAAGCGTTCACCGTTTTCATTCACTTGAATCGCGCCCTCCATCATCAAGGCCCACGACACCAACACGCCGTGCGGTACCGCCCAAGATCCATGACCTTGGTACGCACCCAAATCGGCCAAGCCCGCACCCATCTGTCGTCCCCAAAGAATGGCGCTACCATCGTTACCTGTATGCCCCGCATACAACGCTTGCGCCATCTCGGGCAGCAATTCTTTGACCAAGTCGGTATTGCCACCAAAACCATTGCATGCCAATAACAAAGCATCGCACGGCAACAATGATGTGTCGATGTCTGGCGTTGTATAGCCAACGCCCAACACACGATTGCTGTCATCTAACCAAATTTGATTCACACGTGCTTGCGTCAACACCACCACATCGGCCGCATCAGCTGCTGCTCGCAAACGCGTCATCAATGCATCACCTGTTTTTTCTGGCACGGCATGCATGCGATGAACGCTGTGATTGGGATATAAGAATTTATCCAACACTTCCCACACCAAACCATTGTTTTTTTCTAATGCATCCAATGCGGGGCCTATGGCTTTGGCATACGCCATGGTGAGTGCAGGATCAGCTTTGTTTTTAGCTTTGGATTGAATGTCTTTGGCAAACAACTCAGGACTGTCTTCGATACCCATACTTTTTTGTATGCGCGTTGATGCGGCAGGAATAAAACCTGCGGACAAAGCCGTTGAGCCCGACGGATACTCGTCACGCTCAAGCACCACCACTTCAACGCCTACATGTCTGAGCATTAATGCAGCCGTTAATCCACAAGCACCCGCACCCACAATCACCACCGATGAATGAACAGATGCATCGATGTGTGATGCGCGACAAATTTGTGCATCGGGCGTCATACATCAACCCAATTGTTGAATAAAATTTTTGCAATCCATTACCGTTGCAACAGTTGACATATCTGCAATCGCAGCGTCGTGTATTTTTTGAGAAAACGCGGCGCATCCATCGCTGATCACCACCGTGTGATAGTCGCGCATGTGCGCGTCACGCACTGTACTGGCCACGCCACCGTTGGTAACAATGCCACACACGGCCAAATGATCAATGCCTGCACGACGCAATACCCAATCGAGTTGCGTGTTAAAAAATGCAGAGTAGGCAACCTTGTTAACGGTGACATCCACATGAGACGCAATCGCATCCAAATTGGCATGGCCCCATCCACTCATTTTGAAATCGCCGTTTTTTAAAAAAGGACGATTGGCAAACAGATGCGGAGAAATCATGGGCTCACCATTGGCATCGGGCCACAAGGTAAACAAACTCGCAGTCACCATACCACCGTGTTGTTTAACCGCTTGCGCAACAGGCACGACACGATCGGCCAATAGCAAAGCCTCAGCACTCGTGGCTTTGCCACGCGCATAAGCACCATCGGCGTGCAAAAAATCATTTTGCAAATCAATGATGGTCAATCCCCATTTGCTTTGCTTAGTACTCATGATGAAATCCTTTGCACAATCAAATTGCCCCATGCGTCAACACGCGCAGAAAAATCAGGTTCTAACCAAACCGTGGTATCGGCCTGCTCCAAAATCGCTGGGCCTTCAATCACAGTTTGCACAGGCAGGGCCAATCGATCGTATCGTTTTGCATCCCACCATTGAGAAGCGTGATACACCTTTTGAACGCCTAAGGATTGCGTACTGCCTTTGCCTTGTGGTGCGAGCACCGACAAATCAAATTTGGGACGAATACCCATGCGCGCATAACGCAAATTCATCAAACGAATGACCAAGCCATGCAATACACGTCCAAACGCTTGTTGATACACGCTCTCAAACGCCGATTGAATCATGGTGCGACTGATGGTTTGTTGTGGCAAAGTCACAGCCAATGTGTGCGTTTGCCCTTGGTACAACATATCCAAACTAATTTGCTCTTCAATGCGTTCAAACTCAACACCTGCAGAATCTAAACGCTGTTGACAAGCAGCAGACAAAGATTTCAATCGTTGTTGTAGTGCTTCAATATCTAAATCGTTGAGCACTGTGTTGAGTGTTTGCACCGCATCGTGTCGCATATCGGCCATCACACAACCCAATGCCGATGTCACACCGGGGTATCGAGGTACGATGCCCGTTGTTACACCCACTTCTCGCATCATTGCACAAACGTGCAACGCACCACCACCACCAAAAGGCATGTATGCAAATTGACGTGGGTCGTGGCCTTTTTCAATCGATGCTACGCGTATGGCGCCAGCCATTTTTGCGTTGGCCACCGTGAGTATCGCTTGCGCTGCATCGTGCACACTCAATCCCAAAGGCTTTGCAACGTGTTGATCGATGGCTTGTTCGGACAACTTGGCATCCAATGCTTTTAACAAACCACCACCCAATGGTCGATCGGCTGAAATGCGTCCCAAAAACACATTGGCATCAGTGACCGTCGGTCTTAAATTACCACGTCCATAACAAGCAGGACCTGGATTGCTTCCCGCCGATTCGGGCCCCACTTGCAACATACCACTCACATCCACCGATGCAATCGACCCACCACCTGCACCAATGGTTTCAATTTGAATCATGGGTGAGCGAATCACCAAGCCAAATTCAATCGATGTTTGCGCGGCCAATGCGGCTTGTCCATTGGCAACCAAGGACACATCAAATGAAGTACCTCCCATGTCGCCTGTGATCACATTGGGATAACCACTTGTTCTTGCAATTGCTGCACACGCAATCACGCCAGCCGCGGGTCCTGACAATGCTGTGCGCGCAGGCATCTCACACGCTGTTTGTCGCGACATCACGCCACCATTGCTTTGCACAATCAATAACTCACCCGAAAAATTTTGTATTCGTAAATCGTGATCGAGTCTTTCTAAATAACTGCCCACAACGGGTTGTAACGATGCATTGATCACCGATGTGGAGCATCGCTCAAACTCTCGAATCTCGGGCAACACTTCGCTGGCCACGGTTACAAAAGAATTAGGCCAACTTTCGCGCAACACTTTAGCGGCCGCTTGTTCATTTGATGGATTGGCATAGGTGTTAATAAAAAACAAACACACCGCATCACAACCCATATCAATCAATTGCGTGGCCGCTTGCTTGATTTGATTTAAGTTGACGGGCGTGTGCACCGTGCCATCGGCCAACACACGTTCATCCACTTCAAGTCTTAAATTTCTCGCAACAATTGGCGAATAAGTACCACGCAATCCCCAAGTTTGCGGACGATCGCGCCTTCGCATCTCTAAAACATCTTTAAAACCACGCGTGGTGATGATGCCGGTCTTTGCAATTTTTTTCTCGAGCAATGCATTAGTGCCAACGGTTGTTCCATGCACAATGGTGCGCACCGCAGCTGCTGCATTTGCGTGCACGCGCGCAATCCCATTCATAAAACCATTGGCTTCTTCACCGCGTGTGGAAGGCACCTTCACAATTTGTGCGGAACCGTCTTGCGTGTTGAGTACAAATAAATCAGTGAATGTGCCACCTACATCCACACCCACCACCAAATGCGCAGCGTTGTTGTTTGCACTCAAGATGCGTCACCTGTGATGTATCCCATGGCAATGTCGTGCGCAATGGCTGTTGGATCGCGATCTTCGGCCTTGCCCCATCCACCGCCGCCTGGCGTTTCTAATCGAACGCGCTCACCTTTTTGAATGTGAATTCCCATCATCTTGCTCGCCATGGGCGGCTTGTACCACTGTCCATTGTTGAGATAAGAAAACACATTGGCCTTGGCTTGTTCACCACCTGCTATTCCTTTGGGAGACGATTTACCGCGCTCACCAAAAATAAATACATCTGCACCGTCTTCTAACACTTCAATTTCATAAACCGCACCCAGTCCACCTCGGTATTGCCCTTTGCCACCAGAATCAGAACGCAATGCCCATTGCGTGAAGCGAACAGGATACGCGGCTTCCAAAATTTCCAACGGAGGAATCGTTGCCGTTGAAATCGGCGCATTGCCATGACTCAAACCATCGCCATGACTATGACCCCCATGACCACCGCCAAAAAAACTGAACATCACCCAACGCTGACCCTTGCGTTTTTCATCGCTGCGATGACCTGCAATCGATAACGCATTGATGGTGCCGTAGGCATGCGCCACTACACGATTGGGATCGGCCAATGCAGTCGCACTGAAAATCACATCAATCATTCGCAAAATCGTTTCGGTGTAACCACCCACTGGCTTGGGATGATTGGCACTGATCACCAATCCATCAGGAATCACAAATTCAACCGCGTCCAACACACCCGCATTGGCAGGCACATCAGGAAACACGTGTTTGAGCGCTACATAGCACGCCGCTATTGCAGTGGCTCTTGAAATATTCACAGGCCCTGCACAGGCTTTGGACGTGCGAGAAAAATCCAAAGTCATGCGATCGTTTTGAATCGTCATATCCAAGTAGATATGAAGATACACATCGTTCACACCATCGTTGTCCAACACATCATCAAATGAATAAGTGCCATTGGGCAACTCACTGATGTGTGCTCGCATGAGTTTGTAGGCGCGCGCGCGCAACTCACGCATGGATTGCAAAACCAATGCATCGCTGTATTCATCCAACAAATCATTCAATCGCCTGGCACCCAATTCCAGCGCGGCCAATTGACCATTGAGGTCGCCCCACATGCTGTCAGGTTGCCTCGTATTGGCGCGCAAAATAGCCAACACATCGTCATCCATTTCGCCCTTGCGAACAATTCGAACAGGCGGAATTTGCACCGCTTCTTGCCAACACTCGGTGGCTCCTGGGTTGTAATTACCAGGCACTGCACCACCCACATCGTGCCAATGCGCAGCAGACGCCATGAAACAAAACAATTGTCTATTTCTAAAAAAAGGTCGCACGAGTTTGAAATCATTGGCGTGCGTGCCACCCTCATAAGGATCATTGAAGAGCCACGTATCTCCGTCTTGCATACCTTGTCGTTCATTGGCTACTTTGATTGCCGCACGCACCGCAAACGACATCGCACCGACAAACACAGGCAAGCCCGATTTGCCTTGAATCAAAGTGTCACCACTTTGCGCGTCATAAATGCCATGACACGCGTCATGCGCTTCTGCAATGATGGGATTGAATGCGCTTCTGTACAGTGTTGCATCCATCTCATCGGCAATTTGCTCGAGTCGACCTTTGAGTACCGCCAGCGTGACTGGATCCATCGTCACATCAACCGACATGTTGTTTTCCTTGTTGTTTCATTTTTAAAAGAGGCAATAAGCCGCCCGCATTCACCATATCCATTAAAAAATGGGGGATTGATTGACAAGACAATGGTGAGAGATTTTTTCTGTCAATAACAATAGTGCCATCGGGTCGATGAATCAATTGTATGGTGTCACCTTCTTGCATTTCCTCTGCATCTGCACAGGTGAGTAAAAGCAATCCCAAATTGAATGCATTGCGAAAAAACAATCCACTATAAGAAGGCGCAATCACTGCAGCAACGCCCAATTGCACCAACACACCTGCGGCTTGCTCACGCGAAGAACCAATTCCAAAATTAGGACCCGCTACTAACACATCGCCTTTTTGAACGCCGCTTGCAAACTCAGGTCGCACCGATTCCAAACAATGCTTGGCAATCTCATCCAAACCAAATTTCATATAAGCGCCAGGTGCTAATGCATCGGTGTCGATGTTGTGACCCACTCGCCAGACTCGTGAGGCATTCATATCACCGTCCTTGGGTCCGTGATGAACCCACGCAATGCACTTGCTGCAACCGTCCAAGGCGAAGCCAAATAAACATTCACACTGGCGGGGCCCATGCGTCCTTTGAAATTTCTGGCTGTGGTCGATATTACCGTTGCATTCTCTTCAAACGTCATACCATAGCCTGCACATGCACCGCACGAGTTGGGCAAAATTTGCGCCCCTGCATCGCGCAATATATCCATCACACCCTCTTGTTGCGCTTGTTGTTGTTCACGCGCACTGGCAGGCGCCACCGCTAATCGCACATGACTGGCCACACGCTTGCCTTTGAGCACCGATGCGGCTGCACGCAAATCATCGAGCTTGGCGCCCGTGCACGCACCAATGTATGCGATGGTTGGCTTCACATCTAAAAATTTTGTCACTGATTTTGTGTTGGCAGGACTATGAGGTGCGGCCACTTGTGGCGATAAAGTGGCTGCATCAAACAAATGTTTTTCGCACACCGCATCTTCATCACTCACCCAATGCGAAATATTTTCTAGATGATGTTGCGCCACACCATGTTGCTTCAAATAATCAACCGTGACATCATCGGCCGCAATCAAACCCGCTTGCGCGCCCATCTCTGCACTCATATTTGATAACGTCATTCGCTCTTGCATCGACAAAGCAGAAACTGCGTCACCTGCAAACTCCACCGCTTGATAGTTGCCACCATTCATACCAAAACGTCCAATCATGTGCAACATCATGTCTTTGGCACTCACTGCTTGTTGCAATTGACCATTCCATTGCATGCGAATGGTTTGAGGCACTTGCACCCATATTTCACCCGTGACCACCACGCCAAGCATTTCAGTCGCACCAATGCCAAACATGTAAGTACCAAACGCACCGCCCGTTGGCGAATGCGAATCGCCTCCCACACAAAACATGCCTGGATGCAAATGACCCCGCTCTGGCAACACCACATGGCATATGCCTTCGGAATCAATCACGTTGGGTAGTTTCCAATCCCTTGCGGTTTGCCGTGCGATTTGCACAATGCGTTTGACGTCCTCGTCTTGCGCAGGCACATAGTGATCTATCACCAACACTACTTTTTTGGGATCCCATATCGATGCGCCCAATGATTCAAGCATCGGCCTTAAACGCCGTGGCCCCGATGAGTCATGAAACATCGCCAAATCCACCTGACAAGTGAGCACGTCTCCCACTTGGGCCGTTGACTGCCCCGCGGCCTTGGCGATTAGTTTTTGCGCTAATGTTTGGGGTTGCGAAGAAACGGTTGAATTCATCCCGTCATGCTGATTCAGTTCTATTGATCTGTCAATAGAACATTTGTTTCAGAACTTCGGCCTTCTGTCGTCAAATGACTGAGTTGGGTTCTGTCGCAATAAGGAATTTTGAAGAATCTTACCTACTACCAGTAGCGTATTTTCCCTATGCCAAACACCACCTATAGCGTCCCTGAAAAACTGGGAATCCTTATTGCGACAGAACCATCAAGAGGGTGCCTGTGCTCGCTACCGTCTTTTGCAGGCACAAACGACCCGTTGGTCGAGGTTGGCGCATGGATGAGACCTACATCAAGTTGTCGGGCCAGTGGAAATACCTGTACCGCGCGGTTGACCGTGCTGGCGACACAGTCGACTTCCTGCTGACCGCCAAGCGGGATAGGGCTGCGGCGCGTCGTTTTCTTGAACAAGCTGTCAACCTGCATGATGTGCCCGAGAAGATCACCATCGACAAGAGCGGCGCCAACACAGCGGCCATTGAAAGTATCAAGGCTGATGGGTTCTGTCGCAATAAGGAATTTTGAAGAATCTTACCTACTACCAGTAGCGTATTTTCCCTATGCCAAACATTACCTATAGCGTTCCTGAAAAACTGGGAATCCTTATTACGACAGAACCGTTGGCTGTGCTACAATCGTTTGGCTTTGCATTCAGAGACTTTAGGTTTTACTTGCAGAGTAAATCACAAACCGGTTCTTTCAAGGTGTTGTTGTTCATACAAATTCCATATTTGTTTAAACCGCAATCATGAATCGGATTTTAGACCCAACCTTCGGAGTTTTTAAAATGTCAACCACAATGCGTGAAATGTTAGAGGCGGGCGTCCATTTTGGTCACCAAACCCGTTTCTGGAATCCTAAGATGGCCCAGTATATCTTTGGCCATCGCAACAAAATCCACATTATCAATTTGGAAAAAACGCTTCTCCTGTATCAAGAAGCAACCAAATTTGCCAAACAACTCAGTGCCAACCGCGGAACCATTTTGATGGTGGGCACCAAGCGTCAAGCACGTGAAATCGTCGCAACAGAAGCCAAGCGCGCAGGTGTTCCTTACGTTGATCAAAGATGGTTGGGCGGCATGCTCACCAATTTCAAAACCGTCAAAGCTTCTATCAAGCGCCTCAAAGAAATAAAAATCCAGCAAGAGGCTGGTCTTGACGCTTTATCCAAAAAAGAGCAACTCATGTTCTCGCGTGAACTCGAAAAGCTAGAAAAAGACATTGGTGGCATTCAAGATATGGTTACGTTGCCTGATGCAATTTTCATCATTGACGTGGGTTATCACAAAATCGCTATTGCAGAAGCCAAAAAATTAGGTATTCCGCTCATTGGTGTTGTGGATACCAACCATTCACCCGAAGGCATCCATTACGTGATTCCTGGTAACGACGACTCTTCCAAGGCCGTTACTTTGTATGCACGTGGAATCGCAGACGCCATCCTTGAAGGACGCGCGAATGCGGTCAACGACGTGGTTAAGGCGGTTTCTGAGGCTGACTCTGATGAGTTTGTCGAGGTTGAGGGCGAGGCTTCCGCCTAATTTCCTCATCGTCTAGATCACAGGGGCTTGTGAGCCCCTTTTTCTTAACTTTCAATGAATCAAGATTTGAACTGAAACTGGAGAATGCAGATGGCAGCAATAAAAGCAAGCATGGTTGCAGAACTTCGCGCAAAAACAGATGCGCCCATGATGGAGTGCAAAAAAGCACTCACTGAAGCCGAAGGCGATATGAACAAAGCAGAAGAAATTTTGCGCGTTAAGTTGGGTAGCAAGGCTGGCAAGGCTGCATCACGCGTAACTGCAGAAGGTGTGGTCACCAGTTCCATCAGTGGTCAAGTTGGCGCCTTACTCGAAGTCAACTGCGAGACCGATTTCGTCACCAAAAGTGATAGTTTCTTGGCCATGGCTCAAGCAGCAGCTCAATTGATTGTTCAACACAAGCCAGCAACTTTTGAAGCTCTGGGTGCGCTTGCGTATAGCCAAGATGGATTCGGTCCAACACTGGAAGACGTCAGAAAAGGACTCATCGGAAAAATCGGCGAAAACATGTGCTTTCGTCGCTTCAAACTTTTTTCTGGCTCAACGCCCGTTACCTCTTATTTGCATGGAACGCGCATTGGCGTGATGGTCGAATACATAGGTGCCGAAGTAGCTGCGCGCGACGTGGCGATGCACGTGGCGGCCATGAAGCCTGTGGCACTCACCAGTGCGGACGTCCCCGTAGAATTCGTCGAGCGTGAGCGTTCGGTTGCAGTTGCAAAAGCCGCTGAAACCAATAAGCCAGCAGACATCATTCAAAAAATGGTCGAGGGCTCGGTTCAAAAATACCTCAAAGAAGTCTCTTTGTTTAATCAGGCCTTTGTTAAAAACGACAAACAAACCGTTGAGCAAATGCTCAAAGCTGCTAACACCTCGGTCAAGGGCTTCACGCTCTATATTGTGGGTGAGGGCATCGAGAAAAAGACAGATGATTTTGCCGCCGAGGTGGCCGCTCAAGTGGCCGCAGCCAAACAATCGGCTTAAACCATCCATGGGGACTCAGGTCCCCTTTTTTTTACCTTGAACAGCATAACAACGCTAAACTTGCAAAAAACAGGAGTAATCAATGAAGGCCGACAAGACCCCCCATAAGAGAATTTTGTTAAAACTCTCTGGCGAGGCCTTGATGGGGGACGATGCATTTGGAATTAACCGAGCAACCATTGTTCGAATGGTTGAAGAAATTTCAGAGGTCACGCGTTTAGGTGTTGAGGTGGCGGTCGTCATTGGTGGTGGAAATATTTTTAGAGGTGTTGCAGGTGGCGCAGTGGGAATGGATAGAGCCACAGCCGACTACATGGGTATGTTGGCAACCGTTATGAATGCCTTGGCTTTAGGCGATACGATGAACAAAGCGGGGTTGACGGCTCGCGTCATGTCTGCCATTGGTATTGAACAGGTGGTTGAGCCCTATGTCAGACCCAAGGCGCTTCAATATTTAGAAGAAGGCAAGGTGGTGATATTCGCGGCTGGAACGGGCAATCCATTTTTTACAACTGATACCGCCGCTGCATTGAGAGGTGCAGAGATCGGCGCGGAAGTCGTGCTTAAAGCCACCAAAGTAGATGGTGTTTATTCGGCAGATCCTAAAAAAGATCCGCATGCAACGCGTTATAGCAGTATCAGTTTCGATGAAGCCATCGGAAAAAATTTAGGCATTATGGACGCCACTGCTTTTGCTTTGTGTCGTGATCAGAAGTTGCCGATCAAAGTTTTTTCCATTTTTAAAAATGGCGCGCTTAAACGGGTTGTTTTGGGTGAAGACGAAGGCACTTTGGTTTACGCCTGAACGATCGATTGATGCAAGGAGAAAAAAATGGCCACTATTGCCGAGCTCAAAAAAAATATGGAAACCAAAATGGATCAAACCATTGCGGCTTTCAGTAGTAATCTCACAAAAATTAGAACAGGTCGTGCCAACCCTGCGCTTCTTGATAGCGTGATGGTTGACTATTATGGAAACCCGACCCCACTCAATCAGGTAGCCAATGTTTCCCTGCTTGACGCCAGAACCATCAGCGTTCAGCCATGGGAAAAAGGCATGGGCGCAAAAATTGAAAAAGCCATTCGCGACAGTGATTTGGGATTGAACCCATCGGCGATGGGCGACTTGATTCGTGTGCCTATGCCAGCGATGACAGAAGAACGCCGAAAAGAATTAACCAAGGTTGTTCGAAACGAAGGTGAGAGCGCTAAAATTGCAATCAGAAATTTAAGACGCGACGCCAATGACGCCGTTAAAAAAATGGTGAAAGACAAGTTGGCTTCTGAAGACGAACAAAAACGTGCTGAAGCCGATGTCCAAAAAGTAACCGATAAACACATTGCCGACATTGACAAAATGGTTGCTTGCAAAGAGCAAGACATCATGGCTGTATAAGCCCGCATGCTCAAGCAACGCATCATCACTGCTGTTATTTTGTTGGCTTTATTTTTGCCTGCATTTTTTTATCCAGACGCCAGTTTATTGGGCGCTTTGTCGTTGGCCTTCATCGGCGCTGCTGTTTGGGAGTGGTCAAAACTCAATCAAATCAAACCTTTTTTATCCAGGCTCTTGGGTGCGTCTTGCGTCATGATTTGCTTGCTCATTTGGGACCGCGGCTTGCTAGAGAGCAATTGGCGCAATCTGTGGTTAGGCGTTGGTTGTTTATGGGTGATGGGTAGTCTTTACATCATTCGAATCGGCGTGGGTGGTTGGCAATCAATCAATCAAAACGTGCGAGTCTTTGTTGGATTGATTGCTTTGATTTTTACTTGGTGTGCAATTTATCAAGCCAAATCCATGAGCACCAATTTGATATTTTCTATCTTGGCATTAGTTTGGTTCGCAGACATTGGCGCATATTTTTTTGGTCGAGCATGGGGCAAGCGCAAACTGGCTCCTGCCATTAGCCCTGGCAAAAGTTGGGAGGGCGTTTGGGGCGGTATGTTTTGCGTCATCGTCCTTGCCTTGATTTGGATGCGGGTTGAAGATTCTTTTGCTTGGACCTCGCCCAGTTTGTTTAAGTTATTGTGGATGCGTGGTTGGGTTTATGGTTTGTTGTCGTTGCTTTTTTTATCAGCAATGAGCGTTGTCGGCGATCTGTTTGAATCATTGGTCAAGCGAAGTGCAGGAGCTAAAGACAGTAGCCAGTTATTGCCAGGTCATGGCGGCGTTTTGGATCGTGTGGATGCATTGTTGCCTGCATTGCCCCTATCAATGATGTTGGTGGTTTTATGACTCAGTCTAAAAAACGACTCACCATTTTGGGAGCTACGGGCTCTATCGGTAAAAATACATTGGACGTTGTCAGTCATCACTTAGATCGCTTTGAATTGTTTGCACTCACGGGCGCTCAACAAGTGGATTTGATGTTTGCGCAATGCATGCAATTCAAACCCATGTATGCAGTTATGGTTCAAGAAGACTGTGCAAAATCATTAAATGAAAAACTTAAAAATGCAGGCTCTTCTGTAACGGTTCTTTCGGGCTCGCATGCATTAGACGAAGTGGCAAGCAATCCGCAAGTGGATATCGTCATGGCCGCTATCGTTGGTGCGGCGGGCCTTTCCTCTTGTTTGTCCGCAGCCAAAGCGGGCAAGCGTTTGTTGTTGGCTAACAAGGAAGCACTGGTCGTTGGCGGTCAAGTATTTTTAAATGCCGTTCGTGAAGGTGGGGCATTGTTGTTGCCCATCGATAGCGAGCATTCTGCTGTTTTTCAATCCATGCCAGAAGATCGTTCCACATGGTTAGTTCGTGTCGAAAAAATCATACTCACAGCTTCTGGCGGACCGTTTCGTCAGATGTCTGTTGGTGACCTCAAAAAGGTAACGCCCGATCAAGCGTGTGCGCATCCTAATTGGGTCATGGGTAGAAAAATATCCGTTGACTCGGCCACCATGATGAACAAGGTCTTAGAAGTGATTGAGGCGCGTTATTTGTTCGATTGGATGCCCGAAAAAATTGAAGTGGTTATTCATCCGCAAAGCATTATTCATTCGATGGTGCAATACAAAGATACGTCTGTGATGGCTCAGTTGGGTACACCCGATATGAGAATGCCCATCTCTTATGGACTGGGTTGGCCCGATCGATTAAGTTCAGGTGCGTCTAAGCTTGATTTCATGAATCTACCGCCGATGACTTTTGAATCGATAGATTCCAATCAACATCGTTTGCGCTTTCCTGGGTTGCAGTTGGCCTGGGATTCGCTCAACGCCAAAGGCGGAACAACTGCTGTTTTAAATGCAGCTAACGAGGTGGGAGTAGCGGCGTTTTTGGCGGGACAGATTCGATTTGATCAAATCCATCACGTCACCATTCAAACTTTAACCACACTTCAATATTCTGCGCCTAACGAATTGGCGCATTTGCTTCAAATCGATCGAGAAGCAAGACTTTGCGCCCACACATTTGTTAAGCAGTGGAGCGCCTAAAAACATGCTGACTTCTCTCTCTTTTCTTTTAGCGCTCGTTGTTATTATTTTTGTGCATGAGTATGGCCACTACAGGGCGGCATTGGCCTGTGGCGTCAAGGTAACCCGCTTTTCTTTGGGCTTTGGAAAACCATTGATGAGTTGGCAGGTTCGACAGCACTCGGTTCAGCAACAAACTGAATTTGTGATTTCTGCACTTCCTTTTGGTGGATATGTGCAGATGCTTGATAGCAAAACCTGTTTGCCCGATGAACAAAAATGGGCCTTGGATACGCAAAGATTGTGGAAAAGAGTATTTGTGGTTTCTGCAGGCCCCTTAGCCAACTTTGTACTTGCAATATTGATTTACTCGTTTTGCCTGATCTACGGAGAAACACAGCCTCGTGCGATTTTGTCAGCGCCTCAAGTGAATTCATTGATGCAAGAAGCGGGGCTTCGCAGTGGCGATCTGATTACAAAAGGTGCCCTGATCAATGATGAGTTGACGGCTTTGCAAGGCTACAGTGGCCTCAATTGGCTGATGATCAAAGCGCGATTGGCTGGGCGCGATGTCTTGCTCGAGGTTCAATCGCGAGGGAAGTCTGAAAGAGAAGTTCTTGTTCCATTGAGTCAACTGCCCGTTGATAAGTCCAAGAACTTCTCTTTAAATAAAGTAGGGCTGGCAGGACCCTGGACGGCCCCAGTGATTGACGAACCCATGCAGGGTGGGGTGGCTCAATTGGCGGGTTTAAAACGTGGCGATGTCGTTCTGAAAGTCCAAGGCGATGCCATTGAAGACGCCAATCAGTTAAGAGAAAAAATTCGCCAATCTGGGCGCTTTGGTGATCCAAACGTTCAACTGTGGGAAGTGAATCGACGCGGTCAAGGCCTTGTCTTGATCGAAATCAAGCCCAAAAGAGTTTGGGTCAATGACGAGTCCTTTGGACGAATTGAGGCAAAAATTGGCGAAGCACCTGCGGTGGAAACGATTCGCTTTGATTTCTTCACCAGTTTGCAAATGGGCTTGGAAAAGACCTGGGAACAGTCCTGGCTGACTTTAGAACTTATAGGCAAAATGTTGGTGGGATTGGCTTCTTGGCAACATCTCAGCGGCCCCGTCACTATGGCCGATGCGGCAGGAAAATCGGCCGAGTCTGGCTGGATGTCATATCTGCAGTTTTTGGCATTGGTGAGCGTGAGTGCGGGTATTTTGAACCTTTTACCCATTCCCGTATTAGATGGCGGGCACCTGTTGTATTATCTTTGGGAGGCTGTTGTGGGTACTTCGCCTTCTGCGGTTTGGTTGGAGCGATTTCAAAAACTTGGCTTGGGCGTCATCTTGATGTTGATGTCCTTTGCTTTATTCAATGATCTCCAACGCTGGCTCGGTGCTTTTTAATCATTCAACAAAAAACAAAATGAATTTTCCTCATTCTTTTTTTATACATAAACTGGTTTGCACCTTATTTTTGGTTTTGATATTGGTGCAATCGGCTTGGGCTGTTGAGCCATTCACAGTTTCTGATATTCGCGTTGAGGGTTTGCAAAGGGTTGAGCCAGGAACTATTTTTGCCACTTTGCCTTTTCGCGTGGGTGATAGCTATACCGACGAAAAGGGCACGCAATCTATTCGGGCACTTTTTAATTTAGGATTATTCAAAGATATTCGCATGGAAGTCAATGGAACGGTTGTAGTGGTTGTGATCGAGGAGCGCCCTACTATTGCAAGCGTTGATTTTGTAGGGACCAAAGAGTTTGACGCCACCACTTTAAGAAAAGTCTTGCGTGATATTGGATTGGCAGAGGGGCGAGCCTTTGATAAATCACTGGCGGATAAAGCCGAACAAGAACTCAAAAGGCAATACATCAATCGAAGCCTTTATGGCGCCGAGGTAATTACAACCATCACGCCGATTGAGCGCAATCGCGTTAATTTATCTTTTAATGTTGTTGAAGGCGATGTGTCCAAAATAAAAAGTTTGCGCATCATTGGTAATAAAAACTTTTCAGAATCTGAATTGCTCGATCAACTTGATTTATCAACACCCAACTGGCTGTCTTGGTATACCAAAACCGATCGTTACTCACAGTCAAAACTCAATGCGGATATTGAAACATTGAAGTCCTACTATTTAACCCGAGGCTATTTGGAGTTTAATATCGATAGCACTCAAGTCTCTATTTCGCCTAATAAACAAGATATTGCCATCACCATCAATATCACAGAGGGTCAAAAATACATTGTTTCCAATATCAAGTTGGAAGGCTATTTATTAGGGCGTGAAGACGAATTTAAATCTTTAATCACCATCAAGCCGGGCAGTCAATACAACATCAATGATGTGACTCAAACAAACAAAGCTTTTGTTGATTACTTTGGAAATTTTGGATTTGCATTTGCCAGAGTCGAGCCTATTACTCAAATTGATCGAGAGCGAAATTTGGTTTCTATTGTTTTACGTGCTGATCCATCAAGGCGCGCCTATGTTAGACGCATCAATATCACCGGCAACTCCAAAACTCGTGATGAAATTATCAGGCGTGAATTTCGACAAATGGAGTCTTCATGGTATGATGGCGAAAAAATTCGACTTTCGCGTGACCGTATCGATCGCTTGGGTTATTTCAAAGACGTCAATATTGAAATGCAAGAGGTTCCAGGCTCGGCCGATCTCATCGACATCAATTTATCCTTGGTCGAAAAACCAACGGGCGCGCTTACTTTGGGCGCAGGTTTTTCAAGCGTAGAAAAAGCTATCTTGAGTTTCGGTATCACGCAAGATAATTTTTTGGGAACCGGTAATTTTTTAGGCCTTAACCTTAATCTCAGCAAATATAACCAAATTATTCAGCTTAGCGCAACCGACCCCTATTTCACCGCGGGTGGCATTTCGCGTACCTTTGATTTATATCATCGCGAGTCCAAGCCGTACAACGCTGAATTGGGCAACTTCAGGTTGGCTACTTCTGGAACAGGTATTCGCTTTGGATTACCCTATAGCGAAGAAGACAGGGTTTTTGTAGGGGCGGGTTTAGAGCAAACCACCATTTATAAAGGCACCAATATTCCATCGGCTTATTTGGATTATTGCAATTCATTTGGTTGCAAGAGCAATACCCTGCCACTTACTATTGGTTGGGCCAACGACTCAAGGGACAGAGCACTTGCACCAACCAAGGGGCAATTTGCAAGATTAAATGGTGAAATGGGCGTTGCGGGCGACATTCACTACCTGAAAACAAATGCTCAAATTCAAAGATATATTCCGCTGACTAAAAAATACACATTGGCATTTAATGCGGAATTTGGTTATGGCGAGGGGTTAAAAGGTCAACCATATCCTGTGTTTAAAAACTTCTACTCGGGTGGTCTTGGCTCGGTTCGAGGATTTACCCAAGGTAGTATAGGCCCCAGAGACGTTACGGGTTTGGCTATTGGCGGCAGCAAAAAGATTTTGCTCAACTCCGAATTTCAATTGCCGTTCCCAGGTGCTGGCAACGACAGAACCCTTCGATTATTTGGTTTTTACGATATAGGAAACGTCTTTGGTGCCGATCAATCGATAGAGTTTAAACAGTTGCGCACTTCAACGGGTATTGGTCTCAATTGGGTCTCGCCTATAGGGCCTTTGCGTATTGGTTTTGCCAAACCAGTCATCAAACATTCTGGCGATAGAATCGAGAAGTTTCAATTGCAAATTGGATCCACTTTCTAAATGAGTCAATTTATGAGATATTTCATCACTTTTCTTTTAGCGGGTTTTGTGTTAGGAGCTTCTTTTGCGCAAGACTTTCGTATTGGCTTTATCAGTACAGACCGAATTTTTCGAGAGGCCAACACAGCAAAGGCCGCTCAGACTCGATTGGAGCAAGAGTTTTCTAAGCGCGAAAAAGAAATTGTCGACATGGGCAACACGCTTAAAAACAATTCCGAAAAATTTGAACGTGATGCACCTACTTTGTCAGAAACACAAAGAGCCACAAGGCAGAGGCAGTTGAGTGATTTAGACCGCGATTTGCAGCGCAAGCGTCGCGAGTTCCAAGAAGATTTAAATGCACGTAAAAACGAAGAGTTTCAAATTGTTTTAGAAAGAGCCAACCGCATTGTCAAGCAGGTGGCCGAATCCGAAAAATATGATTTGATTATTCAAGAAGCGGTTTGGATCAATCCCAAACACGACATCACCGACAAGGTGATCAAGACCATCAACGCCACCAAGTGATGCCTCAGTGCCCTTGCTCCTAGGTCAGATTCATCAAGCGCTCGGTGGAGAATTACTCGGTTCTAAGAGCATAGAGATAGTGGGTTTGGCGCCCATTGCAACAGCCAAGATTGGCGACATCACTTTTTTAAGTCATCCACAATACGCCGAGCAACTGCAAAATACGCAAGCATCCTGTGTGATTGTTTCTCCACATTTTCAAGATCAAGCCTCACGACGCGGCCATTGCATTGTTATTGATAATCCCTATGCTTACTACGCAAGGTTGACGCAATGGTGGAAATCCCAGCATGACCCC
Organism: Limnohabitans sp.; assembly: GCA_009693305.1. Taxonomy (GTDB): domain Bacteria; phylum Pseudomonadota; class Gammaproteobacteria; order Burkholderiales; family Burkholderiaceae_C; genus Limnohabitans. Next base: position 19,324 of record SHXN01000003.1, on the reverse strand, counting down.
GAGCCGCAAGCTTTTGTTCACCCAACGGCGTGGATTGATCCCTTAGCGCAAGTCCATCCCAGCGCGCGCATCGGTCCATTTTGTTGGGTTGATGCAGGTGCCATTATTGGCGCCAACACTTGGCTCAAGTCGCATGTGAGCGTTTCTAAACAATGCAAGATCGGTGCAAATTGCATCATTCATTCGGGCGTTGTGATTGGTGCCGATGGATTTGGTTTCGCGCCTGAGGACGGCCGTTGGATCAAGATCGAGCAACTAGGGGGCGTACAAATTGGCGATGACGTCGAAATAGGCGCCAATTCATGCGTTGATCGCGGCGCGCTCGAAGATACAGTGATTGAAAACGGCGTCAAACTCGATAACTTGGTTCAAATTGGCCACAATGTGCATGTGGGCGCACATACGGCGATGGCAGGTTGTGTGGGTGTCGCAGGAAGTGCGCGCATTGGTGCGCATTGCACCATTGGTGGTGGTGCGGTGGTTTTGGGTCATCTTCAATTGGTCGACCATGTTCATATTTCTGCGGCGTCTGTCGTGACGGGCTCCATTCTTCAAGCGGGCAATTACACTGGATTTTTTCCAATCGACGACAATGCGACCTGGGAAAAAAATGCGGCCAGTCTGCGTCAATTGAATCAATTGCGGCATCGATTGAAAGGCCTTGAAAAAGGCAACACTTAAAGAAAATTAAATCATGGATATCCATCAAATTTTAAAAAAATTACCTCATCGCTATCCCATATTGTTGGTCGATCGCGTGTTGGAGATCGAAAAGGGAAAATCAATCCGCGCTCTCAAAAATGTCACCATCAACGAGCCATTTTTCGGAGGGCATTTTCCGCATCGACCTGTTATGCCAGGCGTTTTGATGTTAGAAGCATTGGCACAAACAGCCGCTTTGTTGGCTTTCGAAACGCTGGATGTCGTACTAAACGAAAAGACGGTTTATTATTTTGCGGGTATTGATGCGGCTCGTTTCAAGCGTCCTGTTGAACCAGGAGATCAATTGATTTTGAATGTAGAACTCAGCCGCATGAAGGCGGGTATTTTTAAATTCAAAGCTTGGGCTACAGTCGGCGAAGAGTTGGCGGTCGAAGCCGAATTAATGTGCACCATGCGAACCATCGAATAATTGATTTGCTATGTCATTGATTCACTCTACGGCTGTTATTGATCCGAAGGCGCAACTCGATAGCAGTGTAATTGTCGGGCCTTATTCCATCATTGGCCCCCACGTCAAGATTGGCGCAGGCACAAGCATCGGTGCGCATTGTGTGATTGTGGGGCGTACAACCATTGGTGAAAACAATCAAATTTTTCAATTCAATTCATTGGGTGCAATTCCTCAAGACAAAAAATACAACGGCGAGCCCACGCAACTTCAAATTGGAAATGGCAATACCATTCGAGAATTTTGCACATTCAATTTGGGTACGGTGGGAGACCAATCGGCGACCAGTATTGGTGATGACAATTGGATCATGGCCTATGTTCATTTGGCGCATGATTGTCGGGTTGGCAATCACACTATTTTTGCAAATAGCACCCAGTTAGCGGGGCATGTGTATGTGGGCGACTGGGCTATTTTGGGCGGGTTCACCGTTGTCCATCAATTTTGTCGCTTAGGAGCGCACAGTTTTACAGCCATGAACTCTTTGTTATTTGCTGATCTACCACCCTATGTGATGTGTCAGGGTCAACCCGCGCATGCACGGTCCATGAATTTTGAAGGATTGCGTCGTCGCGGATTTTCAGCGCAACGAATTTCGGCCGTCAAAGCCATTCATAAAATTTTGTATCGCGACAATCTGACATTAAAACAATCCATCGATACCTTGGAGAAACTCAAGTCTGTGCATCCAGAGGCTTTGCAAGATATTGACATGATGCTTGATTTTTTAAAAACAAATCCTGAGCAACGTGGCATTGTTCGATAAAGAGGGTGATTCTTAAAAATGTCTATCACCGCACCACAAATTGCCATGGTGGCGGGCGAGGCTTCAGGTGATTTATTAGCCAGCCTTATTTTGCCGTCTATTACACAGCAGTGGCCGCAATCTCGGTTGTTTGGCGTGGGCGGGCCTCTGATGACAAAGCATGGATTCGATGCGCAATGGCCCAGCGATCAATTGGCTGTGCGTGGATATATTGAAGTGCTCAAGCATTACAACCACATAGTGGGCATACGCAATCAACTCAAAGAGCAATGGACCGCACAAAAACCCGATGTTTTTATTGGCGTTGATGTGCCAGACTTTAATCTTAATTTAGCTCAGCATCTCAAAAAAAATGGAGTGCCTACCATGCATTTGGTTTGTCCTTCCATTTGGGCTTGGCGTGCACAACGCGTCCATAACATTCAAAAAAGTGTCGATCATGTTCTTTGTATTTTTCCGTTTGAAACAGAACTGCTCGCCAAGCACGGAATTGAAGCCACATTTATCGGGCATCCGCTGGCGCAAGTCATACCCATGAATCCTGATCAATCAAAAGCCAGAGCGGCATTGGGATTGAGTAGTGAAGACAAAGTGGTCTGTGTGATGCCGGGGTCGCGAACGTCTGAAATTGAGCAAATGCTCGATCGATTTTTAAAGGCTTGTCAGTTGATGTTGGGTCAATCGCCTCGTCTTCAATTTGTGTTGCCAACACTGCCAGCATTTCAACAACGAATCACAGAAAAAATTGCTCAATATCAACTCACGCAACAAATGCTCTTGCTTGATGGGCAGTCCCACACTGCGTTGGCCGCGTGCGATGTTGCAATGGTAGCCAGTGGCACCGCAACCCTCGAGGCCGCATTGTTCAAACGCCCCATGGTGATTGCGTATCACATGCCTTGGATCAGTTGGCAAATCATACGCAGACAAAAACTACAAGAATGGGTGGGTTTGCCCAATATTCTTTGTCAATCGTTTGTCGTTCCCGAATTGATACAAGATAAAGCACAACCTCAAAACCTAGTCCATGAAGTTTTACAATGTTTAGATCAACCGAAACGTTGTCAAATGATGCAATCGAGATTTCACGAATTGCACCAAACACTTCTCAAAGACACGTCTCAACTAGCTCTTCATGCGATCCAAAAAATTCTTACGCGCTGAACAAGCACCTTTGCAATGGGAAGCGCCTGGTCTTGTTGCCGGCGTGGATGAAGCGGGACGTGGCCCCTTGGCAGGGCCAGTTTATGCGGCGGCAGTTATCTTAGACGACCAAAACCCAATCAAAGGCTTGGCTGATTCAAAAAAACTTACAGCCAAACAACGCGATCTTTTGTTTGATGAAATTCGTGCCAAGGCTGTGTGTTGTAGTGTTGCGCAAGCCAGCGTTGAAGAAATTGATTCGCTCAATATTTTGCAAGCCACTATGCTTGCGATGCAAAGAGCTGTTGCTGGTTTGCAACTCAAGCCGCATCGGGTATTGGTTGATGGCAATCGATTGCCTGTGTTGGATGTGTTGGCTGAAGCGATTGTTAAAGGCGACTCCAAAGTTCCCGCTATTTCGGCAGCATCCATTTTGGCCAAGGTTGAGCGCGATCGTTGGTGTGCTCAATTGGCGACGCAATTTCCTCATTATGGTTTTGATGCGCACAAAGGTTATGGAACCGAATTGCACATGCAAGCACTCCAACTTCATGGTCTAACCATTTGGCATCGCAAATCTTTTGCGCCTGTTGCATTAACGCTTCAGCAAAAAGGGTCGAGCCATGTCTGAATCAATCGAGCCCATTTTTATTTCTTCTAAAGAAAATCTTTTTTTAAAGCAGGTGCGTTTGTTAACCTCTGATAATTTGAAATACAGAAAAATTAGCAAGGTATGGATAGAGGGCGAGCACCTGTGTCATGCGTTGATGAATCATCCGCAATATTCATTTGAAGCGGTATTTGAAAAAACTTATTGGGAATCAATTAGTTTTGATTTGAATAAAAAATATTCTAAAGCTGCGCAAAAAATATATTTGTTAGCTGATGGATTGATGAAAAATTTAAGCACACTGCCATCACCTCAAGCAATGGGCTTTGTGATTGATTTGCCCACTACACCCGTTATTCAAGCTTTGATGCCGAGTGTGATTCTCGACGGCGTTCAGGATGCTGGCAATGTGGGTTCTATTTTGCGAAGTGCGGCGGCATTTGGTTTTGTTCAAATTTTGGCGATCAAAGGAACGGCCGCGCTTTGGGGTCCCAAAGTATTGCGTGCTGGCATGGGCGCTCATTTTGGATTGCATTTAATTGAATCCATCGATGTAGAATCCATTGATGCGCTCACAATTCCTATTTTGGCGACGAGTTCACACCGAGGGCAATCGCTCAAGTTGTCATCCAAAATTTCAATGCCTTGTGCTTGGTTATTCGGACATGAAGGACAGGGCGTTCGTGAAGAAATGTGCAATCGCGCCACCGATTGGATTCGAATTGATCAGCCCGGCGGTGAAGAATCCCTCAATGTGGCCGCCGCGGCGGCCATTTGTATGCACGCCAGCGCAACCAACACGCCTAATCTTGCGAATTGATACTTTTCTTCACCTAAAAACCATTCATTCTCCGAGGGAAACCACTCAGCTACAATGAGAGGCTTTTTCGCACACAACTTGACACCTATACGGAGAACCCAGTGCTTTTGTCTCTTCAGGGAAAATTCCCCTCCGCCATTTTGGCGTTAGCAGACGGCACAGTCTTTGTGGGTCAATCGATCGGAAGTTCTGGCACCACGGTGGGTGAAATGGTTTTTAATACCGCCATCACTGGCTATCAAGAAATACTCACCGACCCCAGTTATTGCCAACAATTGGTCACACTGACCTATCCCCATATTGGCAATTACGGTATCAATTCAGAAGACATTGAAGCCCAACAAGTCCATGCCGCTGGTTTAATCATCAAAGATTTACCTTTGTTGGCTTCTAATTTTAGAAGTCAAGAAAATTTATCGGGCTATTTAATTCGCAGCAACACAGTTGCAATTTCAGATATCGACACAAGAAAACTCACACGACATCTGCGCAGCAACGGCGCACAAAACGGCGCTATCTTCGGTTTAAAAATCAATGAAGAACCAACACAACAAAAAATAGACGAAACCATTCGTGTGGCGCAATCCGCACCTTCCATGGCTGGATTGGATTTGGCAAAAATAGTCTCTACAACACATTCTTATTCTTGGGCGCAAACAGAATGGAAGTTGGGCGTTGGTTATACCGATTTAACTCAATCTCGCTTTCATGTGGTTGCATACGACTTTGGCGTTAAGAAAAATATTCTTCGAATGTTGGCGCAACGGGGTTGCAAAGTCACGGTTGTGCCCGCACAAACATCGGCGCAAGAGGTTTTAAAACTCAAACTCAATGGTGTCTTTTTATCCAATGGCCCTGGCGATCCACAGCCTTGCGATTACGCCATTGACGCCGCGCGCACCTTGATTGATTCGGGTATTCCTACTTTTGGTATTTGCTTGGGGCATCAAATCATGGCCTTGGCCAGTGGTGCTAAAACTTTCAAAATGAAATTTGGCCATCACGGCGCCAATCATCCTGTCAAAAACTTGGATAACCATCGCGTGTCTATCACCAGTCAAAATCATGGATTCGCCGTTGACGAAAAAACATTGCCTGCTAATTTAAGAGCCACACATATTTCTTTGTTTGATGGCACTTTGCAAGGACTGGCGCGCACCGACAAGCCCGCGTTTTGTTTTCAGGGGCATCCCGAAGCATCACCAGGTCCACACGATATCAGCTATCTATTTGATCGCTTCATCCAATTGATGGAGGCGGCTTAACATGCCAAAGCGTACAGACATAAAAAGCATTCTCATCATTGGCGCAGGCCCCATCATTATTGGACAGGCTTGCGAGTTTGATTATTCTGGCGTGCAGGCTTGTAAAGCTTTGCGCGAAGAGGGTTACAAAGTCATCTTGATCAACAGCAATCCTGCAACCATCATGACCGATCCTGCAACGGCTGATGTGATTTATATCGAACCGATCACGTGGCAAACTGTTGCAAAAATCATTGCCAAAGAAAACCCCGATGCGATTTTGCCCACCATGGGTGGTCAAACAGCGCTCAATTGCGCCCTCGATTTGTGGCGCAACGGCGTATTAGCTCAACACAAAGTCGAACTCATTGGTGCATCTCCAGAGGCCATTGACAAAGCAGAAGATCGTCTCAAGTTTAAAGACGCAATGACCAAAATCGGATTGGGTTCTGCGCGTTCAGGCATCGCACACAATATGGACGACGCATGGGGTGTACAAAAGAGTGTTGGGTTTCCAACGGTTATTCGTCCCAGTTTTACATTGGGTGGAACGGGTGCCGGCATTGCTTACAACGCCGAAGAGTTTGAGACCATTTGCAAACGTGGTTTAGAGGCTTCACCGACCAATGAATTATTGATTGAAGAGTCTTTGCTGGGTTGGAAAGAATACGAGATGGAAGTTGTTCGCGATAAGGCCGACAACTGCATCATTGTTTGCTCCATCGAAAATTTAGATCCCATGGGTGTTCATACCGGTGACTCCATCACGGTTGCGCCTGCGCAAACACTCACCGACAAAGAATATCAAATCATGCGTAACGCCTCGTTGGCGGTCTTGCGTGAAATTGGTGTTGATACAGGTGGATCTAACGTACAGTTTTCTATCAATCCCAAAGACGGTCGCATGATTGTCATTGAGATGAATCCGCGTGTGTCTCGCTCTTCAGCATTGGCGTCTAAAGCAACCGGCTTTCCAATTGCCAAAGTAGCGGCCAAGTTGGCTGTGGGTTATACATTGGATGAATTGCGCAATGAAATCACAGGTGGTGCAACGCCTGCGTCATTTGAGCCATCCATCGACTATGTGGTCACTAAAATTCCACGTTTCGCATTCGAAAAATTTCCAACTGCAGACAGTCGACTCACCACGCAAATGAAATCGGTGGGTGAGGTCATGGCGATGGGACGCACCTTCCAAGAGTCATTCCAAAAAGCCTTGCGTGGTCTTGAAGTGGGTGTGGATGGAATGAATGAAAAAACCCAAGACCGTGAAGTGCTCGAAAAAGAATTGGGCGAACCTGGTCCCGATCGTATTTGGTATGTGGGCGATGCGTTTGCCATGGGCATGAGTGTGCAAGAGGTTTTTGATCTCACCAAAATTGATCCATGGTTTTTGATTCAAATCGAAGAGATCGTCAAGATTGAATTGGAACTTGAAACCACAACGCTAGAAGCCATAACGCCTAAAGAATTTCGCATTCTCAAAAAAAAAGGTTTTTCTGATAGACGCATGGCCAAGCTGCTCAAGAAAACCGAAAAACAAGTGCGCGATCATCGGCGCAGTTTAGGCATTCGTCCTGTTTATAAGCGCGTTGATACCTGTGCTGCAGAGTTTGCAACCAACACGGCTTACATGTATTCCACCTACGAAGACGAATGCGAAGCCGAACCCACCAACAATAAAAAAATTATGGTGCTCGGCGGTGGTCCCAATCGAATTGGTCAAGGTATTGAGTTTGATTATTGCTGTGTGCACGCCGCGTTGGCCATGCGAGAAGATGGTTACGAAACCATCATGGTCAATTGCAATCCAGAAACCGTTTCTACCGATTACGACACATCGGATCGTTTGTATTTTGAACCTCTTACGTTAGAAGATGTGCTCGAAATTGTTGACAAAGAAAAACCGATGGGCGTGATCGTTCAATATGGTGGACAAACACCCCTCAAATTGGCCTTGGGTTTAGAGGCTGAGGGCGTGCCTATTATTGGTACAAGTCCCGACATGATTGATGCAGCCGAAGACCGTGAGCGTTTCCAAAAACTATTGCATCAATTGGGTTTGCGGCAACCCCCCAATGCCACTGCGCGCACAGAGCCTGAAGCGTTAGAAAAAGCGGCGCAGTTGGGTTATCCATTGATCGTCAGACCCAGTTATGTTTTGGGTGGACGCGCAATGGAAATTGTGCACGAGCAACGCGATCTTGAGCGGTATATGCGAGAAGCCGTCAAAGTGAGCAACGATTCACCTGTGTTGTTGGATCGATTTTTAAATGATGCTATTGAGTGCGATGTGGATTGTTTATCCGATGGGCAAACCGCATTCATCTGTGGCGTGATGGAACACATCGAACAAGCGGGCGTTCACAGTGGGGATTCCGCTTGCTCCTTGCCACCTTATTCTTTGTCATCAGAAACCATCGCAGAACTCAAGCGACAAACATCGGCAATGGCTAAAGCATTGCATGTGGTTGGTTTAATGAATGTGCAGTTTGCGATTCAACATGTGGATGGCAAAGACGTCATCTATGTTTTAGAAGTCAATCCACGCGCTTCGCGCACGGTTCCCTATGTTTCTAAATCAACAGGTATTCAATTGGCCAAAGTCGCTGCACGTTGCATGGCGGGTCAAAGCTTGGCGTCGCAAGGAATTACGCACGAAGTCACGCCACCTTATTTCAGTGTCAAAGAAGCAGTATTCCCTTTCGTCAAATTTCCTGGTGTGGACACCATTTTGGGTCCCGAAATGAAATCAACTGGCGAAGTCATGGGCGTTGGAAAAACATTTGGCGAAGCATTTGTAAAAAGTCAATTGGGTGCAGGGACCAAATTACCACGACCCACTGACCCCGTCAAAAAAGTTTTCTTAACTGTAAAAAATAACGACAAGTCGCGCGCTGTTGACATTGCCCGTCAACTCAGTGCCATGGGATTTAAGTTGGTGGCCACCAAAGGAACAGCGGCAGCCATTTCAAATGCGGGCATTGAAGTTACTGCGGTTAACAAAGTTACTGAAGGTCGCCCCCATGTGGTTGATATGATCAAAAACAATGAAATTGCATTGGTCATCAACACCGTTGAAGAGCGCAGAAATGCAATTGCGGACTCTCGTCAAATTCGCACCTCTGCATTGCTGGCACGCGTCACCACCTTTACCACGATTGCTGGCGCACAAGCTGCAGTTGAGGGTATGAAATACATGGATAATTTAGACGTTTATTCGATTCAAGAATTACACGCACAACTCAAAGCATAAACACACCATGGCCACTATTCCAATTACAAAACGCGGCGCTGAAAAACTCAAAGAAGAATTGCACGAACTTAAAACGGTGCAACGACCATGGGTCATCAACGCCATTGCTGAGGCGCGTGCGCAAGGTGATTTAAGCGAAAACGCGGAGTACGATGCGGCCAAGGATCGACAAGGTTTTATTGAAGGTCGAATTCAAGAAATTGAAAGCAAGTTGTCTATCGCCCAAATCATCGACCCCTCTTCATTGAATGCAGAAGGCAAAGTGGTGTTTGGGTCTACCGTTGAGTTAGAAGACGAAAAAACAGGCGAACAAGTCACCTATCAAATCGTCGGAGAAGACGAAGCTGATATCAAATTAGGACTCGTCAATATCAGCAGTCCCATTGCACGCGCCATGATTAGTAAAGAAGAAGGTGATGTGGCCGAGGTGCAAGCACCTGGCGGCATCAAGCGATACGAAATCATCGCTGTTCACTATCGTTAAGCATCAAGAAGATTGATTGCTTTTTTTGATTGATTTGAGCTTGGGCTTGTTGCGTTTGACTTGACCACCAGGCGTTAATCGTTGGTTGCCCAGTACACGGACCATTTTCACTTCAGGTCTTCGTCCGCCACGCTTGCTGTATTTTAAAACTTTGAATTCTCTTGGGCCCGCCATTCGGTCTTCATTGACCGTGCGTTGTTTTTCGGGTTGTGGGCGCCAAAGTACCAAAAGTTTGCCAATGTGCTGAATGGGAGCAGCGTTGAGTTGATTGGCCAAGGTTTGATACATCGCCTCTCGCGCAATGCGATCGTCGCCATGAACGCGAATTTTGATCAAGCCGTGTACATTGAGGGCTAAGTCAGTTTCTTTGATGATGGAGGGGGTTAGCCAATCCCCACCGATCATCACCACTGGGTCTAAGTGATGGGCTTGTGCGCGATGCACCTTGCGTTGGGAGAGAGTTAAGAGTATGGCGGTCATAGGCGCTATTATCCCTGCTCCCTAGAGGAAAACAGTTGAAAGTTAAAACACAAAGCAAAAAAGTCAATAAATCATGGCTCAATGACCATGTCAATGACCCCTATGTCAAATTAGCAAAAAAAGACGGTTACCGCGCGCGCGCAGCATACAAGCTCAAAGAAATTGATGAAACCATGGGGCTGATCAAGCCCGGGCATGTCATCGTCGATTTGGGATCAGCACCGGGGGCTTGGAGTCAATATGTTCGTCGAAAGCTCTCAACCCCGGGCGCGGCAATTGGCGATCTCAATGGGGTCATCATTGCAGTCGATTTATTGCCTATGGAACCCGTTGAAGGCGTCATTTTTTTGCAAGGCGATTTTCGAGAAGACGAAATGAATCAACAATTGTTGAAGGTCTTGGATGGACGAACCGTCAATGTGGTGGTCTCGGATATGGCTCCCAATTTATCGGGTATTGAATCAGCTGACGCGGCACGCATTGCACACCTCGTGGAGTTGGCCATTGAATTTTCTATTCAACATTTACACCCACAAGGCGCGTTGATCACCAAGGTCTTTCACGGCAGTGGTTACAGCCAACTAGCCAAACTATTTAAGGAAACGTTTAAGGTTGTTAAACCTTTTAAACCCAAGGCCAGTCGTGATAAATCTTCTGAAACCTTTTTGGTTGGTGTTGGACTTAAATCGCCTATAAAAAGCAAGTAAATCTATTTTTTTGAATACAAAAGAATTATATAATGGCGGATGAATTTCCACATCGCCCCTCAAAAAACAATACCCTTTTTTTATAAGTGGCTGAAATGTATCGCTTTTGTGGATTTACATCTTGAAAAGCCTAAAATAGGTGGCAAATGCCCTTCTAGCCCTGTCTCAAGGGCTGTTAATTCTGGAGTCTATTTTGAACAATCAATGGTTCTCTAAACTTGCTGTTTGGCTTGTCATCGCCTTAGTACTGTTTACAGTTTTCAAACAATTCGATACTCGCAGCGGTGCAAGCTCGGGATACATGGCGTATTCTGATTTCTTAGATGAGGTGCGAAGCAAACGCATCAAAACTGCAACCATCCAAGAGGGACAAGGCGGCACAGAAATCATCGCCGTCACCAATGACGAAAGAAAAATTCGTACCAACGCCACTTATTTAGATCGCGGCTTGGTGGGTGACTTGATCGCCAACAACGTGAAGTTTGACGTTAAGCCACGTGAAGAAGGTTCTTTGCTGATGACGCTTCTCGTCAGTTGGGGCCCTATGTTGTTGCTCATTGGTGTATGGGTTTATTTCATGAGGCAAATGCAAGGCGGCGGCAAAGGTGGCGCATTTAGTTTTGGAAAAAGCAAAGCGCGCATGCTCGATGAAAGCACCAATCAAGTCACATTTGCAGACGTTGCGGGTTGCGACGAAGCCAAAGAAGAAGTCACAGAGGTGGTCGATTTTCTTAAAGACCCACAAAAATTTCAAAAACTCGGTGGACGTATTCCACGTGGCCTGCTGTTAGTTGGCCCTCCTGGTACGGGTAAAACATTGTTAGCCAAAGGTATCTCTGGCGAAGCCAAGGTTCCTTTTTTTAGTATTTCTGGTTCTGACTTTGTAGAAATGTTTGTGGGTGTGGGTGCTGCGCGTGTGCGTGACATGTTTGAAAATGCCAAAAAGAATGCGCCATGTATCATCTTCATCGATGAGATCGATGCCGTGGGGCGTCAGCGTGGCGCAGGCTTGGGTGGTGGCAACGATGAGCGTGAACAAACACTCAATCAAATGCTCGTTGAGATGGATGGTTTTGAAACCAATCTCGGTGTGATCGTTGTGGCTGCTACCAATCGCCCCGATATTTTGGATTCAGCTTTACTCAGACCTGGACGCTTTGATCGACAGGTGTATGTCACATTGCCTGATATTCGTGGACGTGAACAAATTCTCAATGTGCACATGCGAAAAATTCCTGTGGGGCAAGATGTGGCACCTTCAGTGATTGCACGCGGCACACCGGGCATGAGTGGCGCTGATTTAGCCAACCTCACTAACGAGGCCGCATTGATGGCTGCACGACGCAATGCGCGAGTGGTGGAGATGCAAGACTTTGAAAAAGCCAAAGACAAAATTTTGATGGGCCCTGAGCGTAAAAGCATGGTCATGCCCGAAGAAGAAAAGCGCAACACCGCTTATCACGAATCGGGTCATGCGCTCATTGGCAAACTCTTGCCCAAGTGCGATCCCATTCACAAAGTCACCATTATTCCGCGTGGTCGTACGTTGGGCGTCACCATGAGTTTGCCCGAAAAAGATCGCTACAGCTATGACAGTGAATACATGCTCAATCAAATCAGCATGTTGTTTGGTGGTCGTATCGCTGAAGAAGTGTTCATGAAGCAAATGACCACGGGTGCATCCAATGATTTTGAGCGTGCCACACAAATTGCACGCGACATGGTGATGCGCTATGGTATGACTCAAGCCCTTGGCCCTATGGTTTATTCTGAAAACGAAGGCGAAGTGTTTTTGGGTCGATCGGTTACCAAAACAACGCACATGAGCGAGTCCACCATGCAAAAAGTGGATAACGAAATTCGTCAAATCATTGATCGTCAATACGACTTGGCGCGCAAACTGATTGAGGAAAATTCAGACAAGATGCACGCCATGGCCAATGCACTTCTTGAGTGGGAAACCATTGACACCGATCAACTCGATGACATCATGGCCGGTAGACCACCACGTCCTCCTAAAGATTGTACACCACGCTCACCTTCATCAGGTGATGGTGGTGGGGATACAACCGTACCTACGCAGCCATCTCCTAACGTGGCCTGATGTCGGTCAGTTTCGATCAAATCAACATGGGGCTTCGGCCCCATTTGCCTTTTTGGCAGACTGCGCGCTTTCAACTCTCGCTCAAGCAACCCTTGGTCATGGGCATTGTGAATGTCACGCCCGATTCTTTTTCTGATGGTGGTACTTTTCATCACGTCGATGACGCACTGAAGCATGCACATCAATTAATCAATGAGGGCGCAGATCTATTAGATATTGGAGGCGAGTCTTCAAGACCAGGTGCATCCGCATTGCATGCCGATGAAGAATGGTCTCGCATAGAGCCCGTGCTCCAACAACTCATTGCCATGCAGCATCCTATTTCTGTGGACACCTATCACCCTATCAATATGCAACGCGCACTGGATATGGGTGTGGACATCATCAATGACATTTGGGGCTTTAGACAAACAGGTGCCATCCAAGCGGTTGCCAATCATTCGAACTGCGGTATTTGCATCATGCACATGCATGGCAATCCACAAACCATGCAACGCAATCCATTGCAAGGATATGCGGTGCGTACAGTTGGGCAATTTTTAAATGAACAAATACAAACGGCCTTGTCGCATGGCATCGATCCGCATCGCATATTGATTGATCCCGGTATTGGATTTGGAAAAACAGTGGCGCAAAATTTTTCACTCTTACAACACCAAGATCAATTGCTTCAATTGGGTTATCCACTCTTGGTGGGATGGTCGCGCAAATCATTTTTAGGTGAAGTGACGCAGACATCGGTCGATCAAAGGCTTGTGCCCAGTGTTTCGGCTATGCTTTTGGCCGTTGAGCGAGGCGCCCATGTGGTGCGGGTGCATGATGTGGCCGCAACGGTGCAAGCCTTGCGTGTGCGCGCAGCTGCCTTGCAAATTTGAGACAATACAACTTTTATACCCCATCATTTCATGACCAGACAATACTTTGGAACAGACGGCATTCGTGGCACGGTTGGGCATTTACCCATCACGCCCGACTTCATGTTGCGCTTGGCGCATGCAGTAGGCCAAGTGCTCAAGCGTCACCACAAACGCCCTACTGTATTGATTGGCAAAGACACGCGTATATCGGGCTACATGTTGGAATCGGCCTTAGAGGCTGGATTCAATTCGGCGGGTGTGGATGTGTTGTTACTCGGGCCTATCCCAACACCAGCTGTGGCTTATCTCACACGTGCACAACGCGCCACCTTAGGCGTCGTCATCAGCGCCAGTCACAATGCTTTTCAAGACAATGGCATCAAATTTTTTAATTCTCAAGGCAGTAAGTTGGACGATGCTTGGGAAATTGAAGTTGAACAACAATTGCAATTAGTACCTCGCTGGGCGCAATCGGCCGATTTAGGAAAAACCAAACGACTGGATGATGCTGCAGGTCGCTATATCAAGTTTTGTAAAAATGCATTTACAAGCGATTTAAATTTAGATGGTCTCAAAATTGTGGTCGATGCCGCTCACGGAGCCGCTTACCAAATCGCCCCCAAAGTTTTTCATGAATTGGGTGCGCAGGTTTATTCAATTGGATGTGCGCCCAATGGTTTGAATATCAATGACCATGTGGGAGCAACGCATCCACAAGCTTTGCTTGCAGCGGTGCAAGAGCACAAAGCCGATTGGGGTATTGCACTTGATGGTGATGCCGATCGTTTGCAACTGGTCGATGCCAATGGTCGATTGTTTAATGGCGACGAGTTGCTTTATTTGATGTTGCAAGACCGCATCAAGCGTGGTGAAAAAATCAAAGGCGTGGTGGGCACCTTGATGACCAATTTGGCGATTGAAAAAGCGATACGTGCATTGGGTGTTGAGTTTGTCAGAGCCAAAGTGGGCGACCGTTATGTATTGGAAGAGTTAGAAAAAAACAAATGGATCTTGGGTGGTGAGGGCTCGGGACATTTGCTGGCTTTGGATAAGCATTCGACAGGCGACGGTTTGGTGAGTTCGCTTTTGGTTTTAGAGGCCTGTGTGCACGCACAGCAAACGCCGAGTCAGTTGTTGCAAGGCATTTCTTTGTATCCGCAAACACTCATCAATGTTCGTTTGCAAGCGGGCCAAGATTGGAAGTCATCTGCTACGCTGGCTCAAGCACAAGAAAAAGCGCTCGAGCAACTAGGCGAAACGGGCAGAATTTTGATACGACCCAGTGGCACCGAACCGCTGCTACGCGTGATGGTGGAGGCCCAAGATGCCAAGTTGTCACAAAGTTGTGCGCAAATGATCGCTCAATCGATCGATTTATCTCAAAAATAAATACCAATTAATTATTAATAGAGCAATCTAAATAAGTTTGACACGGTTTTGTCATATTTGAAGGTTATCTTCAAGTCAGTTCTTGATCAAGATTGTTGACAAGACACCGTAGTCCTTTACTTTGGAGTTCACATGTTAAAAATGAAATCGATGCTGGTCGCGCTTGGAATCACGGCGCTCACTGCGGTTGCTTGGGCGGCTGATATCACAGGAGCGGGTGCCACCTTTCCTCACCCCATGTATGCCAAGTGGGCAGAAGCCTACAAAAAGGTCAGCGATGTGAGTCTTAATTACCAATCCATTGGATCGTCTGGCGGTATTCGCCAAATCAAAGCCAAGACCGTCACATTTGGTGCCAGTGATGCGCCTTTGAGCGGTGAAGAGTTAGACAAAGAAGGGTTGGTTCCGTTTCCTGCCATCATCGGCGGTACTGTGCCTGTTATTAATTTAGAAGGCTTCAAGCCTGGTGAATTGCGCGTCACAGGCGCCGTATTGGCCGACATGTTCATGGGTATGATTAGCAATTGGAATGACGCCAAAATTGCCGCGCTCAATCCTGGCAAAAAACTACCTGATCAAGCCATCGCGGTGGTGCATCGCGCAGATGGCTCCGGCACCACTTTTAATTTCACCGATTATTTGAATGAAGTGAGAAAGCCCTGGGCAGAAAAAGTAGGTAAGGGCGCTGCTGTTAAATGGCCTGCCGCTTCTTCAGTGGGCGGTAAAGGCAATGAAGGCGTTGCAGCCAACGTCTTACGCATCAAAGGATCCTTGGGTTATGTCGAGTATGCCTACGCCAGGAAAAATAATATTCCTCATTTGTCTTTGCAAAACAAAGATGGCAAATATGTAGATCCTGATGATTTGACTTTTGCCGCCTCCGCCGCTGGCGCTGATTGGTTCAGCGTTCTAGGCATGGCATTGTCCATCGTCAATCAAAAAGGTGCGACGGCTTGGCCGATCAGCACCGCATCTTTTATTCTGATGTACAAAGACCCTTCAGACAAGGTTGCATCCAAAGAAGTGATCAAGTTTTTTGACTGGGCCTTTAAGAACGGCAAGAAGATGGCTGAAGAACTCGATTATGTGGCGCTCCCCGATGCGCTCACCAATAAAATTCGCCAGCGCGTGTGGTCACAGATTAAAAATTAAGAGCGGATAATGTAATATCATCACTTATTAAGTCATGGCATTGACTCATCCCTTAATCACTGAGTGATTGACAAATGTCACAAGGTCTCACAATGGACGCATCAGTTACTGTCAGTAATGTGCCCAACCAAAACATGCTCGCTTTTGTCGAAAAACAGCGTATGCAAGATTTCTTTTTTCACAAAATCACATTGACTTTTTCTCTGCTGGTTTTGTTTGCCTTAATGGGCATTATTGTTTCGCTCATCATCAACGCATGGCCAGCATTCTAAAAGTTTGGTTTGTCCTTTATATGGCGTGTTGAGTGGGATATTGTTAATCAAGAGTTTGGTGCTGCGATAGCTATTTTTGGCACTGTTGTGAGTGCCGTTATTGCGTTGATCATTGCTGTGCCACTTTCATTCGGTATTGCACTTTTTTTAACCGAGACATGTCCCACATATTTACGCAGGCCATTGGGTACAGCGATTGAGCTACTGGCTGCCGTGCCGTCTATTATTTACGGCATGTTTGGTTTGTTTGTGTTTGCACCTTTGTTTGCAGATTATGGTCAGCCTGCGTTGCAAAGCGTGCTTGGGAAAATGCCCATCATCGGCAGCTTATTTGGTGGCGCCATGAACGGTATTGGTATTTTGGCCGCAGGCATTGTGTTGGCCTTCATGATTTTGCCTTTTATTGCAGCGGTGATGCGCGATGTGTTTGAAATCGTGCCCCCCGTGTTGCGCGAGTCTGCGTATGGATTGGGTTGCACCACGTGGGAGGTTGTGCGTCACATCGTGTTGCCCTACACACAAAAAGGTGTGATTGGTGGCATCATGCTTGGTATGGGGCGCGCTTTAGGTGAAACCATGGCAGTTACATTTGTTATTGGTAATTCACAACGCTTGAGTACATCCTTGTTTTCACCCGGCACTTCGATTGCATCGACTTTAGCCAATGAATTTGGCGAAGCTGACGATTTTCACTTGTCTACTTTATTCGCCTTGGGCTTTTTGTTATTTGTCATCACTCTGGTTGTTTTAGCTGTAGCCAAGATCATCATCAGACGAACAGAAAAATCTCAAGGCAGGAAAACTTAAAAGCCACACTATGGACCTTCAAATCTATCAACGCAGAAAAATTGTCAACCGAGTAGGCCTTACGCTCTCAATGTTAGCCATGTGTTTGGGCTTGTTTGTCTTGGTTTGGATTTTGTTTGTTCTATTCAAAAACGGCATTCAATCGCTCGATTGGGCCATGTTCACTCATTCCACGCCCGCGCCAGGTTCAGAGGGCGGTGGACTGGCCAACGCCATCGTCGGCAGTTTAATGATGGTATTGGTCACTACCGTGATTGGCACACCGATTGGCATTTTGGCGGGTGTTTATCTGGCAGAGTATGGGGACGAAAGCTATACGTCTGAAGTCACCCGATTTGTGACCGACATCATGTTGTCTGCACCCTCCATTGTTTTGGGATTATTTGTTTATGCAATTTTGGTGGCGCAAGTCAAACATTTTTCAGGATGGGCGGGTTCATTGGCATTGGGCTTGATTGCGATTCCTGTGATTGTGAGAACCACAGAAAACATGTTGCGTTTGGTGCCTGGTAGTTTGCGCGAGGCCGCATTTGCATTGGGCGCACCACGTTGGAAAGTGGCCACCATGGTCACATTGCGAGCTGCAAAAGCCGGTGTGATCACAGGATTGTTGTTGGCATTGGCGCGTATCAGTGGTGAAACAGCGCCGTTGTTGTTTACCGCGCTCAATAACCAATTCTTCTCATGGAATATGAATGCACCCATGGCTAATTTGCCCGTGGTGATTTTTCAGTTTGCTATGAGCCCCTACGACAACTGGATTCGGTTGGCCTGGGGCGGCGCATTGCTCATCACGCTCACCGTTCTTATTCTTAACATCATGGCTCGTGTCTTTTTCAGAGAAAAAGTACAAGGCTGATTCACTCCACTACACCATGCCTACTACAACGTTCATTCCGCCAAAATACGCGATTCAAATTCGCAATCTCAATTTTTATTACGGCACATTCAAAGGCCTTAAAAACATTGACCTCAATATTGCAGAGCATCAAGTCACAGCCTTCATTGGGCCATCGGGTTGCGGCAAGTCCACTTTGCTGCGAACACTCAATCGCATGTACAGCTTGTATCCAGGGCAGCGTGCCGAAGGTAAAATTAGTTTTTATGGAAAAAATATTTTAGAGCCCGACCAAGATTTGAATTTATTAAGAGCGCGAGTGGGTATGGTGTTTCAAAAACCAACGCCTTTCCCCATGTCCATTTATGAAAACATTGCTTTTGGTATTCGTTTGTACGAAAACCTGTCGCGCTTAGACATGGACGATCGCGTCGAATGGGCATTGAGTAAGGCGGCTATTTGGAATGAAGTCAAAGATAAATTGGGTCAGAGTGGTTTGTCGCTGTCAGGCGGCCAACAACAGCGTTTGTGCATTGCGCGAACGGTTGCGGTCAAACCATCGGTTATTTTGTTGGATGAACCCACATCTGCGCTGGATCCTATCTCTACAGCTAAAGTAGAGGAGTTGATCAATGAACTTAAAAACGAATACACCGTTGCTATTGTGACGCACAACATGCAACAAGCCGCGCGTGTATCCGATTACACCGCTTATATGTACTTGGGTGAGTTGGTAGAGTTTGCTCAAACCGAACAAATTTTTATGAAACCTGCGCGTCAAGAAACAGAAGACTACATCACCGGCCGATTCGGTTGATCACAAGGAGCACCAGCATGGATAAACATATCTCTACACAATTTGATTCGGAATTGACCAGCGTTTCGTCGCGTGTTTTACAAATGGGTGGAATGGTCGAGGTTCAAATTCGACACGCCATGCTTGCTTTGTCGCAATTTAATGTCGATGAGGCAGATCACGTTATTGCAGAAGAAAAAAATATCAATTCGTTAGAAGTAGAAATCGACAAAGACTTGTCAACCATCATTGCCAGAAGACAACCAACGGCGCGTGACTTGCGTTTGTTGATGGCGATTTCAAAAATCACAACCAACTTAGAGTGCGCGGGTGACGAAGCCGAAAAAATTGCGCGTATGGTCAAACACATTGTGAGCAACGGCACGTATCGCAACTTGCCTGCATCAGAATTGCGCATCGCTTCAGAT
>SHXN01000115.1 GCA_009693305.1 Limnohabitans sp. | reverse complement strand
CTGCAATCATGTCTTGCAAGCCAGGAGCTGCACCATTGCTGGGTACCCATGGAACTGTTGCGGGATCAATTTTTTGATCGCGTAAAAAACCTGCAATGGCTAAATGCCCCCTTGACCAGTTCCGGATGCTTTGAGTTTGCCTGGATTGGCTTTGATGGCTGCAATCAAATCGCCGACATTTTTATAAGGTGAGTCCGCACGTACTTGAATCCCTGCAGGATCTGCATTCATAAGAGAAATGGGTGTGTAAGAAGCGTGGGTCAAGTCGGTTAGACCTTGCCAATGCATCATGCCGATCTCAACTGTTGCCAATCCAATGGTATAGCCGTCGGGTTGTGCGCTGGCGATGGCCGCGTGTCCAACTACACCATTGCCACCTGTTCGGTTGACTACGTTGACAGGTTGGCCTAATTCTTTTTCTAACAAACTACCCACAATGCGAGCTGTGGCATCAGTTCCACCACCCGCACCCCAAGGCACGATCATTGTGATGGGACGTGAAGGATAGTTTTGAGCGTATGCCAATGAGGTGCTCAATGAGACTGTGACGCCAGCAACGAGAGTAGCAATACGGGTTAATGTGGTGCGATGGGATAAAAACATATCGACTCCTTTAAAAAACAAAGTAACTACTTAATATAGGTTGAGTTATTAGTCACACTATTAGGGGAAAACCATCCCCTTGATTTATTTTTACACGTCGGAAAAGAATATTTTTGAAGGCATTCACTGTTGAAATTAAAACTAAATTGCTTGATTAGGTCTTCTACTACTTGTATAAAGTAACCAATTGGTTATGATGGGTAAAATAATCATTTTATCCATAAGGAGACACATGATGGCGATTCAAACACCCGGCTTAGTTGATCAGCACAAGCATCTCGCAAGCTTGTCTTCACGCTACATCACCGTCAATGACCTGCCTTGGCAAGAAACAAAATTTCCTGGCATTCGAATCAAAGTATTGATGGAAGATACTGATACAGGTTTACAAACTGTTTTAACGCAAATGAATCCAGGCTCTATGTTGACTGATCACGAACACATTGAGCTAGAACAAAGTTGGGTCTTAGAGGGCTCCTTGGTTGATCATGAGGGTGAGGTGACCGTCGGCAATTATGTATGGCGTCCTGCAGGTAGTCGACACAGTGCAAGTGCACCCAAGGGCGCATTAATTTTGGGATTCTTTCTCAAGCCCAATCGCTTTTATTAAATTCAAATCCAAGGTATTTTTAATCATGAAATTTGGTGATTACGTCAAAGTCAAATCACTTCAGACGCCAGAAAATTTTAAAAAAAATCTTCATGATTTAGGTATTCATATGCCTTGTGATGAAGTGCTTGAAAGTGGTCCTTCATCGGTCATGGCTCAGTCCTTGCAAATTGGATCTCTCAAAGTCGGCAATCGATTTGCCATTCATCCCATGGAAGGGTGGGACGGTCACACCGATGGCGCACCTTCAGACAATACCCTTCGCAGATGGCAACGATTTGGCTTATCAGGTGCCAAGATGATATGGGGAGGGGAGGCCGTTGCTGTGCGGCACGATGGCCGAGCCAATCCGCATCAATTGGTGATGAATGAAAAAACACAATCATCGATTGCGCAATTGCGCGACGCATTGATCAAGTCTCACCGTGAAACCATGGGTGACGACAAAGATTTGGTGATTGGGTTGCAGCTCACGCACTCGGGTCGTTTTTGCAAACCCAATGACAACACCAAGATGGAGCCGCGTGTTCTTTATAGTCATCCATTGCTTGATGGAAAATTTGGTCCTACACAAAACATCGTTCATATGACCGATGGTGATATTTCGCAATTGATCGATGACTTTGTGATTGCCGCACGACGCGCATGGGATTGTGGATTTCAGTTTGTCGATCTCAAGCATTGTCATGGGTATTTGGGTCATGAATTTTTATCTGCCAAAACTCGATCGGGCCCGTATGGTGGCTCTATGGAAAATCGAACGCGGTTTTTGCGTGAATTGGTAGCGGGTATTCGCGCAGAGGTGCCGCAGTTACAGATGGGTGTGCGTTTGTCTGCTTTTGATTTTTTACCCTTTAGGCCCGACCCTGATTTATCGGGGCCCGATGCACTCGGTCCTAGCATCGTCACCGACTATTCAAAAGCATTACCCTATCAATTTGGTTTTGGTGTCAATGAAACCGATCCCACGCAAATTGCATTAGATGACACGGTTCAATTTTTAGAGGTTGTACAAGGTTTGGGTTTGCAATTAATGAACATCACATTAGGCAGTCCCTATTACAACCCGCATCTCACGCGTCCCGCGCTTTATCCGCCCTCAGACGGGTATCAACCCCCAGAAGATCCGTTGATTGGTGTGGCCAGACATTTAGAGACGGTTCGCTATCTCAAAGAGCGTTTCCCCAAATTGGTATTTGTCGGAAGCGGATACACGTATTTGCAAGAATTTTTACCTCACGTTGCGCAAGCCGCAGTTCGAGAATCATGGACTGATTTTGTGGGGATTGGCCGCATGGTGCTGTCTTATCCAGAGCTGCCCGCCGATATATTGATGGGCAAACCATTTCAACGCAGGCGATTGTGTCGCACCTTTAGCGATTGCACCACGGCACCCCGCAATGGTTTGGTATCAGGTTGTTATCCACTGGACGCGCATTACAAAAAATCACCTCAGATGATTCAACTCACCGAAATTAAAAAAGCGGCTAATCTGTCTTGATAAAAACCATGCTTAAGCCGCCTGTCCGCTCCACTGTCACGGTCGTTCGCGATCCTGTACAGAGTCGCGCCAAAATTTTAAAAGCCGCGCGAACAGAGTTTGCAAAAAATGGATTGAGTGGTGCGCGTGTTGATCAAATTGCTGCAACTGCAGGCATTAATAAACGCATGCTCTATCACTATTTTGGCAACAAGGATGATTTGTTTTGTGCGGTGTTGGAAGATAACTATGCGCACAAACGCGAATCAGAAAAAGCATTGGCCTTAGAAAATGAAGATCCAGTAGCGGCAGTAGAAAAACTCATTGCATTAACATGGGATTACTACATTCAACACCCTGAATTTTTAAATTTGCTCAATAGCGCCAATCTTCATAAGGCCAAACATTTGCGTCAATCCAAGCAAATCAAAAAAATGCACACACCATTTTTAGGCATGATTGAAAGTATCTTAGACAACGGCGTTGCGGAAAAAGTTTTTCGCTCAGATATGGACCCCGCTCAGCTGTACATCACGATTGCGGGCTTGTCGTCGTTTTACTTGTCTAATCAATACACCTTGTCGGTGATTTTTGGTAGAGATTTGATGACGCCCAAATCGCGTGCGCAGCGACTCAAGCATATGACCGATGTTGTTTTGTCTTTTTTGAAAGCCCCATGAGATGAGTTTGCCCAGATCATTCATTGACGAAGCGCATTTAGAAGAAGTGATGAGTACACCTTCGCATGCATTATTGGATGACATCCAAAAAATAGCGGGCGACATCATGATATTAGGCGTGGGTGGAAAGATGGGGCCAACGCTTGCCATGATGGTCAAGCGTGCCGCACCGCACAAGCGAATCATTGGAGTGGCTCGATTTTCTGAACAAGGTTTAAAACAAAAATTACAAAACAAAGGCATTGAATGCGTTGAGGCCGATTTATTGTCGCGCGATGCGTTGCAAGCCTTGCCCGATGTCTCCAATGTTATTTTTATGGCGGGTCGAAAATTTGGCTCGCAAGGCAGTGAATGGCTCACTTGGGCGATGAATGCGCATGTGCCTGCATTGGTTGCAGAACGATTCAAGTCTTCACGGATTGCTGTTTTTTCAACGGCTTGTGTGTATCCGTTTGTTTCTGTTAAAGGCTCTGGCGCATCGGAAGATATCAAACCCACACCGCCAGGTGAGTACGCCAATTCGTGTGTTGCGCGAGAACGCATGTTTGAGCATTTTTCACATCAATTTCAAACGCCTGGCTGTTTGATTCGTTTGTCGTATGCGATTGATATGCGCTATGGCGTGTTGCATGATTTGGCGCGTAATATCATTCAAGATCAACCGATTTCGCTCCACATGGGGCACGCCAACGTGATTTGGCAAGGCGACGCCAACGAGTTGGCGATTCGATCTTTGTTGCACTGCGCAACACCGACGCGTGCGATCAATTTAAGCGGGCCCATCATTTCTATTCGTCAAACGGCATTGGGCTTGGGTGAGCGTCTGCAAAAAAAGGTGAGTTTTGTAGGTGAGGAAGCACCCACTGCATGGTTGGTTGATTGCAGTTTGGCCGATCGTTTGATGGGCAAACCACCGATTCAACTCAACACAATGCTTGATTGGACAGCAGCGTGGACCGAGCAAGGTCAGCGATCGTTGGACAAGCCCACACACTTTGAGGTGCGAGATGGCAACTATTGATTCATCATCGATACCAATAGATGTGATGTCTGTATTGCGCCAAGGTGCAGTTATACCTGCGCATTTATTAGCGCTCAACGCCAATCGACAACTCGACGTGCGTCGTCAACGCGCATTGAGTCGATATTATTTAGACGCTGGATCGGGTGGTATGGCCGTCGGTGTTCATTCCACACAGTTTGCAATTCGTGATTGTGGTTTGTATGAACCCGTTTTAAAACTCGCTATGCAAACTGCGCAAGAATGGACGCCATTAAATGGTAAAAAACCATTGTTGATGATCGCGGGTTTGGCGGGTTCGACTCAACAAGCAATTAAAGAAGCGCAAATCGCAAAGGGCTTGGAGTATCACGCAGGTTTGCTGAGTTTGGCCGCGATGAAGTCATCAAGTGAAACCGAATTACTCGAGCATTGTCAACGCGTTGCCAAAGAAATTCCACTCATTGGTTTTTATTTGCAACCTGCGGTGGGTGGACGTGTTTTATCCAAATCGTTTTGGGAGTCTTTTGCGCGCATCGAGCAAGTCATTGCCATCAAGATGGCACCCTTTAATCGATACAAAACATTGGACTTGATTCATGGCGTCGTTGCTGCACATGCAGAAAATCGCATCACGCTTTATACAGGTAATGACGATCACATCGTGTTGGATTTGATTTCGCCTTTTTGGGTTCAACGAGGCCAAGAACGTGTCGAGATACGCATTAAAGGCGGCTTGCTTGGACACTGGAGTGTTTGGACCGAGCGAGCGGTTGATTTGTTGGCGCAATGTCATCAAGCCGTTAACAACACGCATGTGCACAAAGATTTGTTGGCGTTAGATTCTCAAGTGACCGATTGCAACAGTGCTTTTTTTGACGCGGCCCATGATTTTTCGGGTTGCATTGCAGGTTGCCACGAGGTGTTGCGTCGGCAAGGACTGCTCGAAGGAATTTGGTGCTTAGATCCAACTGAAGGATTAAGCGCAGGGCAGAGCGAAGAAATCACGCGTGTGCAACAAGCCTATCCGCATTTGTGTGATGACGCGTTTGTAAAGTTGAATTTGCAAAGGTGGTTGGATGGATAGTGATTGACAAAATTCACTGTCATTTTTTTAGTGTGTTTTTTTACTCAAGGAGACTGAAGATGAAGAAAAGAAAACTGATTCAAATATTGACTGGTGCAATAGCCATCACTCTGAGTGGTGCGAGTTTTGCCCAAGCCACATGGAAGCCCACCAAGCCGATCAATTTGATTGTGCCTTGGGCTGCAGGTGGTTCCACCGATCAAGTCACGCGCATCACGGCTGCAGAAATCGAAAAAGTATTGGGTCAAAAAATTGTGGTGGTGAATCAACCCGGTGCATCGGGCTCAATTGGAACTAAAAACGCATGGGACGCTCCACGCGATGGCTATACATGGACAGCAGGTGCCGCTCAAGATCTGGGCGCGTATCAATCACTAGGGATGCTCAATGTAAGTATCAAGGATTGGCATTTGTTTTTGAATGTAGCCAATGTACCTGTTGTCAGTGTCAATCCATCCACTTCATATCAAAACATCAAACAATTGATTGATGCAATGAAGGCCAAGCCCGACCTTAAAGTAGCAACTGCAGGTGTCACTTCGGGCGGACACAACGCCATGGAAGCGATTGCTGCGGCCACGGGTGTCAAATACAGACACGTCACTTACGACGGTGGTAACCCTGCTGTTGTATCCACAGTTTCTGGTGAAACCGATCTCACCACGCAACTGGCCGTTGAACAAGCTGAAATGATTCGTGGCAAACGTTTGCGTCCATTGGCAACGGTATCCGATCAGCCATTGGAAATTGAAGGCTTTGGCATCATCGAGGCTATCTCTAAGAGCTTGCCAGGCTTCAAAGCACCCGCAAACTACTTTGGTATTTTTGTACCCAAAGGTGTTCCTGCAGAAGTCTCAGCCACTTTAGAAAAAATTTGGGCCAGCAACATTGCAAACAATGAAGCACTCAAAAAATATGCGGCCAATCGCGGTGCCTTGTTTGGACCGCATGCAGGGGATGCCGCTCAAACTGCCGCGTTTCCTGCGGTACAAGCCAATGCATGGCTTTTGCATTCGGGTGGCAAAACAAAAGTGTCTCCTGATACAGTCGGTATTGCAAAACCGTAAATTAGTTTGATGTCAATAAGTCACCCGTCTACTTTTGAGTAGATGGGTACTTTAAGGAGGTGTTATGAGTATCGAAATTGAAAATGATGAGCCCGTTGCGCCGAGAGCCGATTTGTACGCTTCGGTGTTATGGATTATTTTTGGCAGTGCAATTGCAATAGGATCTTGGAATATGGATCGACTTGAGCATATGCACATCAATCCCTATGAGATACCGGGCTTGGTGCCTGGGTTATTGGGCGTGCTCATTGCATTTTTAGGCATGGTGTTGGCTATTCGTGCCATCGGCCAAGGCGGTCTTACAACAGCGATGCCTGCATCAACAAGTCACGATCGTGAAATATGGATGCATATGGCGCAAGTTTTTGGCATGACTTTGTTTTACGCTTTGGGCTTGGTTGGAACGGGCCTACCATTTTGGTTAGTTACGTTTTTATTTGTGAGTGTTTTTATTGGCATCCTCGATCGCGAGCGTCAAGTTGAATTGGACCGCTCTACTTTTCGTCAGTGGATTAGCGCTTTGATTTATGGTGCGATTTGGAGTGCTGTTGTTTCTCTTTGTTTTGAATACATCTTTTTGGTGAGGTTGCCATAATGTTTGAAGGACTCTTCGCCTTCGGGCATTCGATTGCGTCATTCATGACGTTTGAATCTATTTTTTATGCACTTAGCTCTTGTTTAGTGGGCGTTATTATTGGTGCATTGCCAGGGCTGACTGCGACGATGGGTGTTGCGTTGATGACCACGCTCACCATCAAACTACCATCTGGTCAAGCCTTATTGATTTTGATTTGCACCTATGTCGGTGCCATTTACGGCGGTAGTCGAAGCGCTATTTTGCTCAACATTCCTGGCACGCCCGAATCTGCGGCCAGTTGCCCCGATGGTTACGCATTGGCGCGTCAAGGTCATGCGGGCCGTGCCATGGGTATTGCAACCACGGGTTCTGTATTGGGCACGCTCATTGGCATGTTTTTCTTGGCATTGTTTAC
>SHXN01000002.1 GCA_009693305.1 Limnohabitans sp. | reverse complement strand
CTGTGATCAGTTATTCCACAGAATACATTGAAATGTGATTTGCTAAAGATTTGCAAGCTGGCAGTCGACAATTGGACGAGGGCGAGCATTTGGACTTCATGACCGTCGGTTTTGATCAAGCCATGGCATGGTGTTGAGATGGGCAAATCACCGACTGCAAAATCCTCATCGGCATGATGTGGTTGCAAAATCATCTAGCCGGTGTGTGGTCTTTGAATTGGCAGTCTGCACAGGCTTGAGCACTTTGCCATAATAGAGCCATGAAAGTTCTTGATCTCCAATGCGCACACCTTCATAGTTTTGAGGGATGGTTTGCTTCGGAAGACGATTTTCAAAGCCAAAATAGCCGCTCTTTGATTGCTTGCCCCGTCTGTGGCAACTCACAAATTACAAAGCTACTCAGCGCGCCACGACTCAATCTCACTTCTTCTCGGGGCGAGGCTAAAGCAGTTGCGCAAGAGACCCAAACAACCGCACCTGTCGACACTGTTGCGGTCAAAGAAAACCAAGCGGTGGCCAGTATCAACTCTGAGCAGTTGCAAGCCGCTTGGATGCAAGTGATGGCGCAAGTGATGAGCACAACAGAAGATGTGGGCCACCAATTTGCAGAAGAAGCGCGCAAAATTCATTACGGCGAATCCGAAGAGCGTGGCATCCGCGGCATTGCTACCGCCAAAGAAAGACAAGAGCTGATCGATGAAGGTATTGCAGTGGTGCCGCTTGATTTAGCCGCCGCCACAATGAAGGGTTCGGTCCACTAAATATTTTAGGCAACGCTTATTCGTTGCCATCCTTGCCAAGTATCTCCTGGCAAAACTTCAATCGGATTAAAAACTTGCGCGGCTTCTACGCACAACATGTGTTTGTATCCATCAGGCGGCATATCAGCAAGCTGTGCGCATTTGACGCTGCCAGGATTCCATACCACTGTGTTTTGCCAAGTGTTGCTTTGCTCAATCATTAAATGTTGTTGACCGTCTTGCAGGTGCAGTGGTGTTTGAATGGATTGATAGACGCGATCAAATTCGCTTTTAAAAACCAACACCTCATTGGCCTTGGATGTGACGTCGGTGAGTGAGTCCCATTCAGATTGATCTTTGAGACCAGTCAGTTGTGTTTGATCGATGTTTGCAACTTTAAAGTAAGTATGCATAGCGCCAGTAAACAACAAAGGCTTGAAATCTGAATTGATCACTGACAACTGAATATTGAGTTGACCTTGTTTTAATTCAATCGTGAGGTTTGCTTCAAACAATTGATTCCAATTCGTTTGGGATTCATCTGAATTTTGAAGAACAAATGTTTGTTCAATCGCATCTGCCGTTGGAACACTTGCGCCCAACTGCCAAGGCAAATTTCGTGCAAAGCCGTGTTTGACCAAAGGACCACGCATATTGAATTGGGGAAAGCAAATGGGTATGCCGCCACGAATGGTCGAATGACCGTCCCAATGATTGCGCGAGCTTAAAAACAATCTTTCTTGACCATTTGCAATCCAAGACACGACATGCACGCCTTGTTGGCAAACCAATACTTGATCGTTTGCTGACAAGGCAATGCGTTCGCAAATTTGGCCGTTAAAAATTTCTTGGGGCATAGGCCACACTTGCGTTGAATTTAATCGGGTTTGTTTTTGAGTTTGCCGCGTGGTGCAACAAACGTCATGGGAGGCATGGGACGATCCGATGTCGATGTTTTTGGAGCGGACATATCCTTTTTGGGCTTCTTCGTCATTTTGTTACTGCGTTGTTCACCTTTGGCCATAGAACCTCCGTGGTTGGTTTAAAAATAAAAGAGAGAGAGACTTACTTGCTCCAACTGTCTTTGAGCCCTACTGCTTTATTAAATACGGCTTTAGTGGATGTGTGATCGTGTGCATCGGCAACAAAATAGCCGTGTCTTTCAAATTGAAAATGTTGACCTGTTTGAGTCTTGGCCAAAGAAGGTTCCATCCATGCTTGAGCCACTTGCAAGCTATTGGGGTTTAAACAGCTTAAAAAATCTTTACCGCCCGCATCGGGTTGCGCATCTTGAAATAAGCGATCGTACAAGCGCACTTCGCAAGCCACTGCATCGTGTGTGCTCACCCATGTAATCACGCCTTTGACTTTGACGCTGTCCGATCCAGGTGTGCCGCTTTTGGTATCGGCGATGAGTTCGGCATGAACTTCTTGCAGTTGTTCTTTGGCGTCGTATCTGGCGCCTTTGCATTCAATCACGTGACCGTATTTGAGACGCACGCGATTGCCCGGAAACAATCTAAAAAATCCTTTTTGTGGCGTCTCTTCGTAATCTGATCGTTCAATCCACAAAGTTTTTCCAAAATGAAATTGTCGCTTGCCCAATTCTGGAATGTGTGGATGAATAGGTGCTTGGCACGCATCCAATGCATCGACGCCGTGCAAGGTTTTCCAATTGGTGATGACCAACTTGACGGGGTCCAAAACCACCATGGCGCGAGCAGCCTTAGGATCTAAGTCTTCTCGCAAACATGTCTCTAGTGTGCTGTAGTCGATCCAACTATCGCTTTTGGTGACACCAATGCGTTCGGCAAACAATTGCAAGCTTTGTGGGGTATAGCCACGCCGCCGCAGTCCCACAATGGTTGGCATTCGGGGGTCGTCCCATCCACCGACTTTTTTTTCTGTTACCAGCTGGGCTAATTTTCTTTTGCTGGTGATGACATAAGTGAGATTGAGTCGCGAAAATTCATACTGACGCGGTGGTGGTGCGCTCAGAAGTTTTCCTTCGATCAAACGTTGCAGCAACCAATCATAAAAGGGTCGTTGATCTTCAAATTCAAGCGTGCAAATACTGTGCGTGATTTGTTCGAGTGCGTCTTCGATGGGATGAGCGAATGTATACATCGGGTAGATGCACCATTTGTCACCTGTGTTGTGGTGTGTAGCAAATCGAATGCGATAAATCGCAGGGTCACGCAAATTGATATTTGGCGAGCCCATGTCGATCTTGGCACGCAAAACTGCAGAGCCTTCGACTAATTTTCCGTCGCGCATTTCACGAAAGCGCGCCAAATGTTCAGTTGGCGTTTTGTTTCTAAACAGACTGTTTTTTCCGGGTGTACTGAAGTCGCCGCGATTGATTCGCATTTCATCGGCGCTTTGTTCATCCACATAAGCGTGTCCCGCTTCAATCAGATATTCGGCAGCCTCATACATAAAATCAAAATAATCGCTGGCGTGATAGAGATGTTCGGTGGCTTGGTTATTAAAGTTGGATTGCCACTCAAAACCCATCCAATGCACCGCATCAATAATGGCATTCACATATTCGGTGTCTTCTTTTTCAGGATTGGTGTCATCGAGTCGTAAATGACAAACGCCACCATAGTCGCGCGCCAATCCAAAATTGATACAAATACTTTTTGCGTGGCCGATGTGTAAATAGCCGTTAGGCTCTGGCGGAAAACGCGTGCGAATTTTTGCGACGTCAACCGAACCTTGTTGGTGGTGCTCGGCGTTACCAGGAGAGCCGCCCCATTTTCGGGTTGCGTAGGTTTTTTGAGTCAGATCGTTTTCAATGACTTGACGCAAAAAATGACTGGGCTTGGCGCTTTCTTTGTTTTCATCGTAAGGTGAGCTCATCCGGCTATTTTAGGGCCTATCTTACAACTTTTGCAGTCTTCTTGGAGTCCGATGGATAATGTTGTGATTAAAAGGAGATTTTGTGGATTGGATTTTGTTATTAAAAGCGGCCGTCATGGGTATTGTGGAAGGACTGACGGAGTTCTTGCCGATCTCTTCAACGGGACATTTGATTTTGGCTGGCGCACTGCTTGAGTTTGAAGATGAAAAAGCCAAAGTCTTCGATATCGCCATTCAAACGGGTGCAATCTTGGGCGTTATCATCGTGTATTGGCAAAAAATTTATCACACGGTTGTCGAGTTGCCCACGCAACGATT
This sequence comes from Limnohabitans sp., assembly GCA_009693305.1. Classification (GTDB taxonomy): domain Bacteria; phylum Pseudomonadota; class Gammaproteobacteria; order Burkholderiales; family Burkholderiaceae_C; genus Limnohabitans. The sequence goes on along the minus strand of SHXN01000002.1, from coordinate 34,069 downwards.
GGCGCGTCGTTTTGCAATCAATGTGTTGATTGCTTTTATTCCTGCGGTGATTTTGGGGCTGTTGTTTGGCAAGATGATCAAAGCCCACTTGTTTACATCCACGGTGGTGGCCAGCACTTTTATATTAGGTGGATTGGTGATTTTGTGGGTCGAAGGGTGGGGCAAAACATCCGCACAAGGCGAGCATCCCGACGATCACGCACGCATTCTCAATGTCGAATCCATGTCACCACTCGACGCATTAAAGGTGGGATTGGTTCAGTGTTTGGCGATGATTCCTGGCACCAGTCGCAGTGGTGCAACCATTATTGGCGGCATGCTCTTGGGTTTGAGTAGAAAAGCTGCGACAGACTTTTCTTTTTATTTAGCTATTCCAACGCTGATTGGCGCGGGTGCTTATAGTTTGTACAAAGAACGTGCCCTCTTTAGCATCATGGACTTGCCGTTGTTTGCAGTGGGGTTGCTGTTTTCATTTGCAAGCGCATGGTTGTGCGTGCGTTGGTTGCTCAAATACATTGCCACTCAAAGTTTTGTACCCTTTGCTTGGTATCGCATTGTGTTTGGCTTGGTTGTTTTAATCACGCACTGGCAGGGCTGGGTGGTTTGGTCGGCCTAATTTTTGTTCGATTGGTTTTGAATTTTTTTAAGTGCGTATAACGCATCTAATGCTTCTCTGGGGCTTAATGCGTCGGGATCAATCGACGAGAGATGCGCTTCAATAGCGCTGGGGCCTTGATCAATGGCGGCAGGCGGTGGCGCAAATAAATCGACTTGCGAATGCGCGGCTTGCGCTTGCGACTCGAGCGCGCCGAGCACATGTTTGGCGTGATTCAAAACTGTTGATGGCATGCCTGCCAAACGCGCAACCGCAACGCCATAACTTTTGCTCGCAGGCCCTGCTTGCAGATTGTGTAAAAACACCACATCTGCGCCACTTTCAGTCGCACTCACATGCATATTGACTGCGCCTTTGTGTTGGGCAGGAAATTGGGTTAATTCAAAATAATGCGTTGCAAACAAAGCAAAGGCCTGTGTTTTGTCGTGTAAATAAGTAGCTATACCACTGGCTAAAGCAAGCCCATCATAGGTGGATGTTCCTCTTCCGATTTCGTCCATCAACACCAAACTCAATGGCGTTGCCGCATGCAAAATTTGCGCGCCTTCGCTCATCTCCATCATGAAAGTTGATTGTGCATTGGCCAAATCATCGGCCGCGCCAATGCGCGTGTGAATCGCATCGATTTGCCCGAGTTTGCAAGCATTGGCGGGCACATAACTGCCCATGCTCGCCAGCAACACAATCAAGGCCACTTGTCGCATGTAAGTGGATTTACCACCCATATTGGGTCCTGTGATGATTTGCATGCGATGCGGATGCCCTAACAACGTGTCGTTTGCAATAAATGTAACACCACTTTCGGCCAATCTCGCTTGGACCACAGGATGTCGTCCCTGTTCGATATCAATGCAAGGTGTTTTTATAAATTGTGGCGCATGCCAATCCAAATGCAGTGCGCGTTCGGCCAACGTGCATAGGGTGTCAAGTGTTGCTACTGCACGCGCTACTTGACCCAATGGAGCGACAAAAATCTGCAATTGATCAAGCTGTTGTTCAAACAAAAATTTTTCGCGATTCAATGCGCGCTCTTGCGCAGACAAGGCCTTGTCTTCAAAAGCTTTGAGCTCGGGGGTGATGTATCGCTCGGCATTTTTAAGTGTTTGTCGACGTCGATAATCGTCGGGCACACGATCGGTCTGACCGTGCGTGACTTCAATATAAAAACCATGCACTTTATTGAATTGAACGCGCAAGTTGTGAATGCCTGTGCGAGCGCGTTCACGGGTTTCAAGGTCCAGTAAAAAATCATCGCAATTGGTTTGTATCGCACGCAACTCATCTAAATCGGCGTCATAACCGTGGTTGATCACACCACCATCGCGAACCAAAGCGGAAGGCTCAGGCAAAATGGCGCGAGCAATCAGTTGTGCGCAGTCGGGTGGCATTTTTAAATCGTGTGCAATCTGGCCTAACCAAGGAGTAGTGGGTATGTGTTGCGGCAGTTGAGACGCTTTGACCAAGGCCAAAGACAGTGCAATCAATTCACGCGGTCTGACTTGACGCAAAGCGATGCGTGCAGCAATGCGTTGCACGTCTGCAAATCCTTTGAGCGATTCGCGAATGTTTTTCCATGATCCGTGTCCGTGTTCACCGATCAAAGCGCCAATGGCCTCTAAACGCTGTTGAGGCAAGGTGCGATTGCGAGGCAACTCCAGCATCCAACGTTTGAGTTCGCGCGAACCCATGCTCGTCATGCAGGTGTCCATTAATGAAAACAAAGTGGGCGAGTCTTCGCCCTTAAGCGTTTGAGTGAGCTCTAAATTTCTGCGTGTTGTTGCTGGTAAATCAATCAAGCGATCGTCGCGCGCCACTTGTAAATTTTGAACATGGGTGAGGGTTCTGCCCTGTGTGTGTTCGGCATAAGTGAGTAAGGCCGCCGCCGCCGCTTGCGCTTGATGTAAATCTTCGGCTTGCCAGGTGGATAAACTGGCCGCGTGTAATTGTTCAAGTAATTTGCGTTGACCCAAGTCGCTATCAAATTCCCATACGGGTCGAATGCTGATGGCGTGATGGCCTTGAATCATTTTTTTTAAATGATCAGGAAAATCTTGACTGTGTATCAATTCATTGGGTGCGATGCGATGAATCCAAGCGGGTAGTTGCTCAGCAGAACATTGAGCCAATCGCACAATGCCTTCGGTCATGCTCAGCCATGCCAGTCCACAACCATTGTCTTTGGCCGCGCGAGTGCTTGCATGAACGCTCAGCAAATAAGCTTCGCTTTTATCGGTGAGTAATACTGCGTCGGTGAGCGTGCCCGGCGTCACCACTCTCACCACTTTTCTTTCAACAGGACCTTTGCTGCCTACTTCTCCAACCTGTTCGCAAATGGCGACCGATTCACCCAAGCGAATGAGTTTGGATAAATAGCTATCAACCGAATGAAAAGGAACGCCGGCCATCACCACGGGTTGACCCGCCGATTGACCGCGTTGTGTGAGTGTGATGTCTAATAATCGTGCGGCTTTGAGTGCGTCGTCATAAAACACTTCGTAAAAATCGCCCATGCGATAAAAAACCAAGGTATCTGGAAACTCAGCCTTGATGCCCCAGTATTGGGCCATCATCGGCGTGTGTTGCGATAAAACGGACGACGCCATCGGTATTAAGGTTTGTTGATGCGAAGCGTTTTTTGCAATTCAGAAATAGCCTTGGTGGCTTGTTCTTTTTCTTGAACGCTTGCAAACTTGGAATATTTTTGTAAAACAGTGACCAATTGCGCATAAATTTTTGGGTTGCCTGCCAAGCATTCGCGCTGTTCCAAAAAATTGGACTCACCCGTGAAGTTGCCTATCAATCCACCTGCTTCAGTCACTAACAAGGCGCCAGCGGCCATATCCCATGGCGATAAACCTGTTTCAAAAAATCCATCACAAAAACCAGCGGCCACATAAGCCAAATCCAAGGCCGCCGCACCCGGTCTGCGCAAACCCTTTGTGCGTTGCATGACTTCCGACATGAGTTGTAAATAATTTGCAAAATCATCATCAGGTCGGAATGGAAATCCAGTTGAAATAAGTGCGTCGCTTAAGCGAATGCGTTTGCTCACACGCAAACGTCGATCGTTCATGAACGCACCGCGCCCTTTGGTCGATGTGAATAAATCATTGCGATTGGGGTCATAGACCACCGCTTGTTCGAATTTGCCACGCACTTGCAACGCGATACTGACGCAATAAAAAGGAAATCCGTGAATAAAGTTGGTGGTTCCATCAAGCGGATCAATGATCCAAATATGATCTGCATTGGGGTTGCCATGCGTTGATCCAGACTCTTCGGCTAATATGCCATGATCAGGATAAGCATTGAGCAAAATATCGATGATGGCATTTTCGGAGGCTTGATCGATTTCGGTGACAAAGTCATTGGCTTGTTTTTGTGAAACGCGGACTGACTCTACATCGAGGGCGCCTCGGTTGATAATCACACCTGCGGCACGCGCCGCTTTGGTGGCCACATTGAGCATGGGATGAATGGAAGATGAGGATGCAGAGGATGTCATAAATTGTGCGCCAGGGGCCCCGCATCAAGATGCAGTGCCATTCCAGCAAGAAGAGCCAAACAATGCGATCGAAGATGCGCACGCAGAAAACCCTGATTTTAGACCCATGAAGACCCGATTCGTTTTAATTGAAACCAGCTACGCAGGAAATGTCGGTGCAACCGCACGCGCCATGAAAGTCATGGGCTTTGACGATTTGGTGTTGGTGGTTCCTCGTTGGCTCAATGTTTTAAGGCGCGAAGAAACCATTCAACGATCAAGCGGTGCGCTGGATGTGCTTGAAAACGCGCGTATTGTGGAAACCTTGGACGAAGCCCTAGACGGCGTTACACATCTATGTGCAACGGCGATGACACCGCGCGATTTTGGTCCTCCCACACGGGCCCCACGCGCACATTTTGAAATATTGACACAACAAACGCAGTCCATTGAAGGTATTGCGTTTTTGTTTGGTTCTGAGCGTTTTGGCATGCGCAACGAAGGGTTCTGTCGCAATAAGGAATTTTGAAGAATCTTACCTACTACCAGTAGCGTATTTTTCCTATGCCAAACACTACCTATAGCGTTCCTGAAAAACTGGGAATCCTTATTGCGACAGAACCGTTTTGCGCGCCTGATCGAGAAGCAGTTTACTGGTGTAGCGCCTATTCTCACAGTCAAGCTTGGCAAGCCTCGGCATGTTCCCCTGTCTGATGGTGTGATTACTCTGTTGGAATCAATGCCCCGCTACAACTGTGATTGGGCGTTTCCCAACCCAAAGACATTAAAGCCGTATCAGTCGATTTATCACTCATGGCACACGGCACGCAAAGCGGCGGGGCTCTCTGATGTACGCATACATGATTTGCGTCACACCTTTGCATCGTTCCTTGTCAACTCTGGTCGCACCTTATACGAGGTTCAGCTCCTGCTTGGGCACACACAAATTAAAACTACACAACGCTACAGCCATTTGTCACAAGACGCGCTGCTTGATGCATCCAATGCTGTCACACGTGCAGTAGGACACCTTTTCTCACCAACACTTTCCCCGCCACAGAGTGCTGGTTTTTTACCAACGGCGAGCTAAGGATTAGATTATGAGCAAACTTAAGAAATAAACGGACTTTGTCCGTTTATTTGGTAGCAAATATTAAGGTTCTGTCGCAATAAGGAATTTTGAAGAATCTTACCTACTACCAGTAGCGTATTTTTCCTATGCCAAACACTACCTATAGCGTTCCTGAAAAACTGGGAATCCTTATTGCGACAGAACCCAACGAAGACGTGTATTGGTGTCATGTTGCACTGAGCATTCCCACCAACCCCAAATATGGCTCGCTCAACTTGGCCGCCGCAGTGCAATTGATTGCTTATGAGTGGCGCATGGCCTTGGGTGGTTTTGAAGTCCAGTCAGCCACACCCACCGAAACGTTTGCAGATGCGCAACAAATTGGAGGACTCTTGTCGCATTGGGAGCAGTCCTTAATGGATATCGGATTTTTAGACCCTGAGTCGCCCAAAAAACTCATGCCCAGACTCAATCAATTGGCCAATCGCGCCCAACTCACCCTCAAAGAGGTGCATATTTTGAGGGGTGTTGCAAAGGCCATGTCTTTGACACAACGCAAAACTTAACTGCATTTCAAAACAGGTCATTGATTTTTCGCTAGACTGTAGCCATGTTCTCTCGTATTCAATCTGATATTCAATGCATTCTCGATCGTGATCCTGCGGCGCGCAGTAGTTGGGAGGTCATGACCTGTTATCCAGGACTGCATGCATTGATCTTGCATCGATTGGCTCATCGTTTATGGGGATGGGGGTTTCATTGGTTGGGTCGCTTTATTTCTCATCTCTCACGTTGGTTCACAGGTATAGAAATTCATCCGGCCGCGGTCATTGGAGAACGCGTTTTTTTTGATCATGCAATGGGCGTTGTAGTGGGTGAAACCGCTGTCATCGGCGATGGGTGCACGGTTTATCAAGGCGTTACCTTGGGCGGAACATCTTTATACAAAGGCGCCAAGCGTCATCCCACATTGGGTCGCGATGTTGTCATTGGTGCGGGTGCCAAAGTATTGGGCGGCTTTACTGTTGGAGACGGCGCCAAGGTCGGAAGCAACGCGGTGGTGACCAAACCTGTTCCTGCAGGTGCAACAGCCGTTGGCAATCCAGCGCGCATTATTGAAGCGCAAGAAGACGCCAGACGCGAAGAGGCGGCTTCCAAAATGGGTTTTTCTGCTTACGGCGTCACACAAAACGACGATCCCTTGAGTCAAGCCATGCGTGGATTGATTGATAACGCGTCATTACAAGAAGAGAAAATTGCTTTGTTGTGGCAAACACTTCAAAAATTAGCAGAACAAAGCAATCAATCCGATTGCATGCCAAAAGATGCGCCTGTGCATCAAAATTTTGAAGCCGATAAGCTCAATCAAATTTTAGGAAAATAATTTTTATTTTTTAGCGGGCTTGACGGCGCTCTTGGGCCTGAATGCCTTGCAAAAATCATCATTCGTTTCCATGTAAGGACCGCCAATCAAATCAATGCAATAGGGCACTGCTGCAAAAATACCATTCACTTCCACGTGTCCTTGCTCATTTTTAATACCACCCAAAGTTTCATGTATCGACTTGGGTTGACCTGGCAAATTCATAATGAGGCTTTGTCCGCGAATCACAGCCACTTGTCTGGACAAAATAGCGGTAGGCACAAAACGCAAACTGATTTGTCGCATTTGTTCTCCAAAGCCTGGCATTTCTTTGTCTGCAACGGCCAATGTAGCTTCTGGCGTGACGTCGCGCAAAGCAGGGCCAGTGCCACCTGTGGTGAGTACCAACGAACAACCCTCGTCGACCAATTCAATTAAAGCCTGACTGATTTGCTGTTGCTCGTCTGGAATTAAACGCGAACGCCATTCAATGGGATTGCGCAAGGCCTGCGTTAACCATTCACGCAAGGCGGGCAATCCTTTGTCTTCATACACGCCACTGGAGGCGCGATCACTCACAGAGACAATGCCGATGTGCACGGAGTCACAACTGGGGTCTGAATGAAAAGTGTTTGTATCCATCGTTAATCGTTGGGTTCTTGATTTTTAATTTGCTCGCGCACCATTTGAAACAATTCACGATAGGCGCGTCCATGACGCGGCAATTGGCCTTCAGAAATTTCTGCATTCGTTGGCTTGCCATCGCGACGCGCTTGACGTGCGAGTGCGCGCAATTGTTGTGTGTCGGTGTTTGGAAATTCACGCATCCAATCATCCAAGGTTTCATCTTTTTCAATTAAGCGATCGCGCCATTGCTCGGCCAAATGCAGTGCGAGAGTTTCGCTGGCGCTCCCCTTGTGTTGCGCTTCGATGGCTTGACGCATGGCTTTTACTTGCTCGGGATCTAATTTGCGCATCAATTTTCCCACGTATTGCATTTGACGGCGTTTGCCTTCGAAGTTGGTGATGCGTTTGGCCGCCTCAATCGCTTCATGCAAAAGTTCTAGCATGTGACCGCTTTGAATTAAATCTTTGGTCAGACTATGTTCTAAGGCGAGCAAGTCAACGCCGAGTTCTTGCAACTCTGCGCTTTCGCGTTTGAGGTCTGTTTTGCTCGACAAATCTGTGCCTTTGAGTTCTCGCTTGAGTTCTAAATCAAGCTCTGAACCCTCGGCAACAAACTGGCCCTTTACAAAGTAGCCTTTTTTGGGTTTTCGTGACATATGAAAAAAGTATCCTGAGGGAAGTATCATAGCGGTCGATGAAGAACACCAATCCACACCCCACAAAGCCCCTCACAGGTTTCAGCCACAGTCGTGCAGATTTCGAGTCGCTTGTTGATGCGGCCTTGCATCACGCCAAAAAAATAGGCGCAAGCGACGCAGCAGCAGAGGCTTCTGAAGGATGCGGCCTCAGTGTTTCGGTTCGCAAAGGCGAGCTCGAAAACGTCGAACGCAATCGCGATAAATCATTGTCAGTGACGGTTTATATGGGCAAAAAAAGAGGCAACGCAGGAACTTCTGATTTTTCTCAAGCTGCAATCGAGCGAACCGTGCAAGCCGCTTTTGATATTGCAAAATTTACCGCAGAAGATTTAATGTCTGGATTGCCTGATGTGGATCAGATTGCAAATGATCACCAAGAACTTGATTTATTTCATCCTTGGAATATCGATGGTGCTGAGGCAGCGCAATTGGCAATGCGATGTGAAGCGACCGCGTTTGCAACCGATCGTCGCATCACTAACAGCGAAGGCGCGGGCGTGTCTGCGCAACAGAGTCATTTTTTTAGCGCGCACACGCAAGGATTCAGAGGTGGTTACGCGAGTTCACGACACAGCATCTCGGTGGCTCCCATTGCAGGCGAGGGCGACAACATGCAACGTGATTCTTGGTACAGCTCTATGCGTTGCGCCACAGATTTAGCAAGACCTGAAGTGGTGGGGCGTTATGCGGCGGAGCGCGCACTCAGTCGCTTGAATTCCAAAAAAATTCCAACGCGCCCTTGTGCGATTTTATTTGATGCACCCTTAGCAGCAGGTTTGTTGGGCTCATTCGTACAAGCCGTTAGTGGTGGATCGCTTTATCGAAAAAGTTCTTTTCTTGTCGACTCATTAGGCAAAAAAGTTTTTCCTGATCACATCGATATCACCGAAGACCCTTATGTTATGCGTGGAAAAGGAAGCTCGCCCTTTGATGAAGAAGGTGTCAAGGTGCGCGCGCGCAATGTGGTACAAGCAGGACGCGTTGAGGGTTATTTTTTAAGTACCTATTCGGCGCGCAAATTAGGTATGGTCACCACCGGTAATGCAGGGGGTTCGTACAATTTATTTTTTAAATCGAAACAAACACAAGCGGGCGACGATCTCCAACAAATGCTTCAAAAATTAAACAAAGGTTTGTTTGTAATTGAACTCATGGGGCAGGGCGTCAACTCCGTGACGGGCGATTACTCCAAAGGCGCGAGTGGTTTTTGGGTGGAGAACGGTCAGATTGCATATCCCGTTCAAGAAATAACGATTGCTGGTAATTTGGCCGATATGTTCAAAGGTATCCAAGCTGTTGGCGCCGATGAATACAACTATGGCGCCAAAACCATTGGATCGGTTTTAATCAATCGAATGAAGCTTGCGGGTAGTTGAAGGCATGCAATGATTGAATTAACCCGCTAGAGCCGCCTTAACCGCGGCAGACACTGCGCCCATATCGGCCTTGCCCGCTAAACGAGTTTTGACAGCGCCCATGACCTTACCCATGTCGCCTGGGCCCTTGGCGCCTAATTCCGTAACGATGGCTTTGACTTCATTGGCAATCTCTTGATCAGACATGCGCGCAGGCAAATAGCCTTGCAACAAAAGCATTTCTGATTTTTCTTTGTCGGCCAAATCTTGTCGCTGTGCTTGTTCGTATGCGGCGATGGAATCTTTGCGTTGTTTGATAAGTTTGTCGACGATGGCAACTACAGCGTCATCGTCTACGGTAATGCGTTCATCGACTTCTTTTTGTTTGATGGCGGCTTGCAACAAACGAATCGTGCCCAAGCGCTCGCTGTCTTTGGCGCGCATGGCGTTTTTCATGTCTTCGGTGATGGTGTCTTTGAGGCTCATGGTGCGTATCCGTTAGGGTTCATCAAGTTTGAGAATGACAAATAACAAAGGCTCGCTGAGATGATCCCAAGCGAGCCTTTGAAAACAAAACTGAAATCAGTAAAGCTTTTTGGGCAATTGCATACTGCGCACGCGTTTGTAGTGGCGTTTAACAGCAGCGGCTTTTTTGCGCTTACGCTCAGCAGTGGGCTTTTCATAAAACTCACGTGCACGTAAATCGGTGAGAAGACCTAATTTTTCGATGGTACGTTTGAAGCGGCGAAGTGCGACATCAAAAGGCTCGTTTTCTTTAACGCGAATAGTTGTCATTGACGAAATTTTTCAAAAATGTGCGCACAGAAGGTTTCGAAGAAGATCGGGCTTCAAAGCCGTGTTCGCGGTTCCCCCCCAACTTGAATGGATGAAGGCCGTTGGAGTTTTGCCAGCAAAGCTTAGCATTATAACGGTTTGAGTTGGGCTGCCAACCCTTGGGCGCAAGCAAATGCACTCGCCCACGCCCATTGGAAGTTGTATCCCCCCAACCAGCCCGTGATGTCGACCACTTCGCCAATGAAATACAGGCCTAGTTGACGCGATTCCATGGTTTGCTGAGATAAATCCCGCGTATCAATACCCCCAGCAGTTACCTCTGCCTTCTTGTAGCCCTCGGTTCCGGTGGGAATCAATTGCCAGCGACTCAATCCTTGAGCGAGTTGCGTCAATGTTTTATCGCTCACCTGATCGATTGTTTTTTGTTGGCAATCAGCAACACTTTGACACCATACGGCGGCCAAGCGACTGGGCAACCAAGACGAGATCTCACTAACCACTTTTTTTCTTGAATTTTGTTTGGCTTCTAGCAGGGCTTGTTGAATATACAATTCGGGTGATAAGTTGATAGACATCGAAGTCGCTTCTTTCCAATAACTTGAAATTTGTAAAACCGCTGGACCCGATAAACCTTTGTGTGTGAACAGCAAATCTTCATCAAATGTGATGCGTGATTTGCCAAGGCCTGTTTCAATTTGAACGGGCAATGCAATACCAGCCAGTTCTGCATACATCGACCATTGCGGACCATCGAAAGTTAACGGAACCAATGCAGGCCGTGTAGGAACAATGCGAATACCAAACTGTTGCGCCAGTCGATAACCCAAATCAGTTGCGCCAATTTGCGGAATCGATAAGCCACCCGTTGCAATCACTACAAAACTGGCCTTTACAACGCCTTGATCGGTGTCGGCTTCATAAAAATTGGAATCGCCGCCATGGAATCGCAAATTTTTTAATTGACATGGTTGCCAACGATCGACACGACCGCCTGAACTAGTGTTGTCGCATTCATGCAAAAGCATTTGAATCAATTCATCGGATGAACCGTCACAAAATAATTGCCCTTTGTGTTTTTCATGAAATGCGATGCCGTATCGTTGGACCAACTCAATGAAATCAGCGGGTGTGTATTTAGATAAAGCACTTCGACAAAACTGGGGGTTGTCACCCAAAAAATGCTTGTGCGGTGCACGCACATCCATGTCGCGATTGGTGAAGTTGCTTCTACCCCCACCCGAGATGCGAATTTTTTTTGCGACTTTGCTCGAGTGATCGATGATCAAAATATGAAGGCCTAATTGCGCCGCTACGCCTGCACAGAAGAGGCCTGCAGCACCCGCGCCCACAATCAATGCATCGTAGGATTTCATTGCGTGGACGATAAAAAATCTTCAATTAATTGAGCCAATGCAATCGGTTGGTCGTGGTGCAACATATGACCGCAATCTTTCAGTTGATGGGTTGATATGTTGGGTACACGTTTAATGCGTTGTAAATATTCTTGCAATGAATAACTGCCACCCCACCATTTGGACAGACTGTCGTCACTTGCATGAACACTGAGTGTTGGTGCTGTGATGCGCTCAAAGCAAGCGAGCACTTCTTCGAGTCGATAGATGTTGGCGCTGGTGACTTTATGCGCGGCTTGTCCCAATATGCGCCATTGACCTTTGTCATCAACTTCGGCCCAATGTTGCGCGAGCCACTGCGCTTTATCCAAGGTCAATCGTGGATTGGTTTTGATGAGGCGTTGAGCCACTGCTTCAACGTTTGGATAGGTTTTTAAATTGAACTCACCACTTTGAAGCTTTTTAATTTGATCCATCCAATCGGCGTATCGCTTGGGCGCTTGCGCTGGTTTTGATTGCGCTAAACCAAATCCTTCCAAATTAATGAGACGACGCACGCGTTGGGGACGAATACCCGCGTACATCATGACCACATTGCCTCCCATGCTGTGACCTACTAAATCAATGGGTGCGTGTGCATGAAAGTGGTCGATGAGTCCATCGAGATCGGCCAAATAATCTGGAAACCAAAACTGATCGACGCCCCCAGAATCGGTGAGTCCAAAGCCGCGCCAATCAGGCGCGATCACGTGTCGATCTTGCTTGAGCGCGTCCACCACAAACTGAAAAGAGCCACCCACATCCATCCATCCGTGCACCATCAGTAGGCTGGGTTGATCTTTTTTAGGTGTTCCCCATTGCCTAACATGGTACTTAAGTTTTCGAATAGGGACAAACTCGCAACTAAAAGGGCGTTTGACTTGGTACATTGTTGAGATCATAAGGATTGATGAGATAGAAATGGGTTAGATGCAAGACAACTACGTCCAAATGCAGCAAGAATATCATTGGCATGTTCCAACTGTTTTTAACATGGCCGACGTGTGTGCACGTCGCTGGTCTAAAAATGATCATGCACGTAATCGAACTGCGATTATCGAACATCAAGTCGATGGGTCAGGTCCTCAGTATTCTTTTGCACAATTGCAAGCTGTAGCCGATGCCCTGAGTCATGTTCTAAAAGCACAAGGTGTTAAGCGTGCCGATCGTGTCGCGATTGTGTTGCCACAACGGTTTGAAACCGCAGTGGCCTACATGGCCGTGATGCAAATGGGCGCGGTGGCCATGCCTTTGTCGCAATTGTTTGGCCCCGATGCTTTGTCTTATCGATTGCTAGACAGCGAAGCCGTTGTGGCCATCGTTGATGATTCAACCGTTGATGCCGTGTTGGGTATCAGAGATCAATGCCCGCTTTTGAGGTGCGTGATTGGATTGGACGACGCGGGGCATCGTTGCGATTTAGATTACGCGCATGTGATGGGATCTTACTTACAAACTTTTGATGCGGTTTCAACCAAAGCACAAGAAGCGGCTGTGCTTATTTATACCAGTGGAACCACAGGACCACCCAAAGGTGCACTGATACCGCATCGTGCATTGATAGGCAACTTAACGGGTTTTGTTTGCAGTCAAAATTGGTTGGGTTTTCCACTTAACAAAAATCAAAAGTCCACAGACAATATTCGCCCGCACAACCCATCTGTTTTTTGGTCGCCAGCCGATTGGGCTTGGACAGGTGGATTAATGGATGCTTTGTTGCCCATGCTTTATTTTGGTTTGCCCATTGTTGCTTTCAATGGGCGTTTTTCGCCAGAGCTTGCATTTGCGCTGATGCAACAACATCGCGTCACGCACAGTTTTATTTTTCCAACAGCGCTCAAAGCCATGATGAAGGCTTATCCAAAACCATCCGATCACTTTCAACTGAATTTGAGAACCATCATGAGCGCAGGTGAGGCTGTGGGCGATGCGGTCTTTGCTTATTGCAAAGATCAATTGAATGTCACGGTCAATGAAATGTTTGGTCAAACAGAGATCAATTACATCGTGGGCAATTGCGCCATGAACGGAAAAATAGATCAAGGCGTGGGTTGGCCTGCTAAAGCTGGAAGCATGGGGCGCGCATACCCAGGGCATCGCGTGGCCGTGATTGACGAACTAGGAAACGAATGTGGATCAGGTGTTGCAGGCGAAGTGGCCCTTCATAAACGTGATGTGCACGGCAATCCCGATCCGATTTTCTTTTTGGGTTATTGGAAAAATCAAAAGGCTACGCAATCCAAATTCACGGGAGACTGGTGTAGAACAGGCGATATTGCCATTCAAGATTCAGACGGCTATTTGTGGTACCAAGGCCGAGCAGACGATGTATTTAAATCGGCGGGTTATCGCATTGGTCCGAGCGAAATTGAAAACTGTTTGGTCAAACATCCTGCGGTTGCTAACTCAGCGGTTGTTCCCAAGCCGGATGCTGATCGAGGTGCGCTTGTCAAAGCCTATATTGTTTTAGCCGCAGGATACCAAGCCAGCAACGAGCTGATTGCTGACCTTCAAGCGCATGTGCGTCAATTGCTAGCGCCCTATGAATATCCCAAAGAAATTGAATTCATCGATGCACTGCCCATGACCACCACGGGCAAGGTCCAGCGTCATATTTTAAGGAAGCAAGAAGAAGAACGTGCCAGAGAAAAGTGAACTCTCGTCTTGCGTCATATTTGTTATTTGATGATTGAAAGAAAAAAATGAAATCTGTCCAGCTCGGAAAAAACGACCTGATGGTCACGCCTATTTGTTTAGGCACCATGACGTTTGGTGAACAAGTTGATGAAGCCACGACTCAACAAATTCTCAGTCATGCTGTTGAGCGTGGGATTAACTTTGTGGATACCGCAGAAATGTATCCCGTGCCCACCAAGGCGGATACGTTTACAACAACCGAAACATACATCGGTCAGTGGCTTAAAAAAAACCCGAGCATGCGTCAAAAAATTATTTTGGCGACTAAGGTGACAGGGCCTTCACGTGCAACGCCATTGGTCAGAACAAACCACGGCATGTCAACGCAAGACATGAAAAATTCTTTGGAAGCCAGTTTGCGTCGATTGCAAACCGATGTTATTGACTTGTATCAAATTCATTGGCCTGAACATCATGTGCCCGCATTTGGCAACATGTATTACAACCCTAAAAACGAAATATCCGTCACCAGCATTCACGATCAACTGGAAACCTTGGTGGGTTTTGTGAAGGCAGGCAAGGTGAGATACATCGGTTTATCTAATGAAACGCCATACGGTGTGCACGAGTTTATTCGATTGGCCGAACAGCATGGCCTGCCACGCATTGCATCGGTACAAAATGTTTATTGTTTGATCAATCGCACGGTAGAAAATGCATTAGATGAATCTTTGCATCGTTTAAATATTTCATTGCTGGCTTATTTACCACTTGGATTTGGTTCGCTCACAGGTAAATACGACAAAAGCGGATTCACTGGAGTTGACGCACCCAAAGATGGACGTATTGGTCGTTACGAGTCGGCACAAAAACAAAGATGGGGTCGCGCAGAGTCACTCACTGCCGCACGACGTTACAACCAATTGGCAAGAGATCACGGACTCACGCCAGTCCAAATAGCCTTGGCGTTTTGTTACAACCAATGGCGCGTCGCCAGCACCATCATCGGTGTCACCAGCATGGCGCAATTGGATGAAAATATCAAAATTTGGGGCATGTATTTATCAGAGGATGTTTTAAAAGCCATTGATGCGATTCGATGGGAAATTCGAGACTCTGCTGTTTGATGTGTCACCTTGTTGGAGTTTGAGTTCATGTTATTTTTGTATGCATTCATGGCGATTGTTTTGAGTTATTTGATCGGGTCGCTTTCATTTGCTGTCGTGATCAGTCGGGTGATGGGTCTTAACGATCCACGCACCTATGGCAGTAAAAATCCCGGTGCAACCAATGTGTTGAGATCGGGAAACAAGTTAGCCGCCATCCTCACTTTGCTTTTGGATGGCGTCAAAGGATGGTTGCCAGTTTATTTGGTGCAACTCTTGGGGCCTGCACACGGATTGGGCCCTGTCACGGTTGCAGGCGTTACTTTGGCCGCTTTTTTGGGGCACTTGTGGCCTGTGTTTTTTCGATTCAAAGGTGGAAAAGGCGTTGCAACGGCCGCGGGTGTTTTGTTTGGTGTCGACCCCATATTGGGTTTGGCAACCATGGCTACATGGATCATCGTGGCTTACTTTTTTAGATATTCATCGCTGGCCGCACTGGCCAGTGCGGTGTTTGCGCCCATTTATTATTTGATGGGCCATCGTGAGGCTTGGTATGCCGAAAACATGATCGCTTTGTCGTTGGTCATCATGTGTATTTTGTTGGTGATTCGTCACAAAGAAAATACTGTTCGACTTTTGGCAGGTGAGGAATCAAAAATCGCTTCCAAAAAATCAGATTGATTTTTTAATCTCTGAAATTATCAAAGCTCAAAGGCAAATCGGGCAAATCTTTTTTAATCAAAGCCATGGTCGCTTGCAAATCGTCGCGTTTTACGCCTGTGACGCGCACTGCATCGCCTTGAATCGACGCTTGCACTTTCATTTTGCTGTCTTTGATTAGGCGTTGTATTTTTTTTCCATCTTCGGTCGAAATACCGGTTTTCACTTTAACGACTTGTTTGACTTTATCGCCGCCTATTTTTTGAACCGTTCCTTTTTCTAAAAAACGGACATCAACAGTGCGCTTGGTGAGTTTGTTGCGCAAGATGTCGTCGATTTGGCTCAATTGAAAATCACTGTCGCCTGTTAGGGTGATCTCGTGTTCTTTGATATCGATGGCGGCACTGGTGCCTTTAAAGTCAAAACGGGTGGCGATTTCTTTGGCGGTGTTATCGACCGCATTTTTAACTTCAACCAGGTTGGCTTCGCAAATTGTGTCAAAAGAAGGCATGGATTTGGCAGGGTGGGTTGACGATGCGACAATTCTCCCATGAATGTCGAAACCAATGTACCCCTCCAACCCCATAACACCTTTGGTATTTCCGCCAAGGCCTTGCAGTTGGTGCGCATCCGCCAAACCACCGATCTCGAACAATTGCTTGATCAGCCCGCCTTGCGGGATCTTCCCAAATTTATTTTGGGCGGAGGTAGCAATATTGTTTTAACCGCCGATGTCAAACAATTGGTGCTAAAGGTTGAGTTGATGGGCAAACGGTTGGTCGATGAGGACAGAAAATCCTGGTTGATTGAAGCGAGTGCAGGTGGAAATTGGCATGATTTTGTCCAATGGACGCTTTCACAAGGCTACACAGGCCTTGAAAACTTGGCCATGATTCCCGGTTGTGTCGGCGCCTGTCCCGTTCAAAACATCGGTGCTTATGGCGTTGAATTGCAAGATCGATTTGATTCTTTGGACGCGATTGACTTGCAAACAGGGCAATCCATGACGCTCGAAGCGGCGCAATGTGGTTTTGGTTACCGTGACTCTGTTTTTAAACACGCGCCTGGACCTTCTTCAAAAAATTTGGGCCTCGCAGGACGAGTGTTGATTACCCGCGTGAGATTTCGCTTATCCAAGCAATGGCGTCCAGAAATCAGCTATACCGATCTACAAAAAAAAGTGAATGAAACAAAAATAAAAAATCCAGGTGCTCAACAAATATTTGATTGGGTCTGCTCAATTCGACGCAACAAACTTCCCGACCCTACCCAAGTTGGCAACGCGGGTAGTTTTTTTAAAAATCCAACCGTAACCCCCGATCAATGCGCCGACATCATTGCGCGTGAACCCAAGTTGGTTCATTACGTCATGGTCGATGGCTCCTACAAATTAGCCGCCGCTTGGTTAATTGAAGCCTGTGGTTGGAGGGGAAAATCAGTTGGCAATGCGGCGGTGTATGACAGGCAAGCCTTGGTCTTGATTAACAAAGGCGGCATCAAAGAACCATGCACGGGTGGTGAAGTGATGACCCTTGCTAAAGCGATTCAAACCAGTGTTTATGAGCGTTTCGGTATTCTTCTTGAACCAGAACCCGTTGTTGTTTAATTTTTATTGCAACAAACCCAAAGCCAGTGTGAGGCTGGCAATTCCACAAAGAGTAGATAGGGTGACGAGCCCAGCAACATAAGGGCCGTTGTAGCCCATTCTGACAGCCAGTACATAGCAAGTCGATGCCGTGGGTAATGCAGAGAAAGTCAGAAGCACCGTTGTTTGCGTCGCATCCAAAGAAAACCATTGAGCCAGTTCCCAGGCTAAAAAAGGAAGTATCAAATGTCTGATCGTCAGCACACTCACGCCCAATGTTTTTTGATGATTGAGAATTTTTAATTCCAAACCTGCACCTGCGGCCATCAAACCTAATGCAATGGATGAGCTTCCAATGCGACTCAAAGTAGGTTCTAAAAACTGGGGCATTTGAAGCCCTGCTAAATTGGCTGATAGACCAAGTACGGTTCCGACGACCAAAGGATTTTTAAGTAATTCCGAAAAAAAATGACTCTGTCCGTGTTTCGCCATGGGCCAGACCGCGGCAATGTTAAACATCGGAACGCAAAATCCAATTAACAAAGCCAGTAGCAATAAGCCGGGTGCGCCCAGCAATCGATCAACCAAAGCCAAAGCAATAAATGAATTGAAGCGAAATCCGATTTGCGCACTACAGGCATGATCGTGAAGGTCGATGTTGTTTTTGATCAAAGGAACATAGGGTAATGCATAACTCAAAACAATGCCTGATAAACCCAATGTAATGCCAGAGATGATAAAACTGCTGGCATTGAGATCGAGTGGCGATTTAACAATGGAGTGAAACAACAACACGGGAAATAAAAAATAATAAACCAAACTCTCGACTTGCGACCATACGGTTCGATCCAGTCCTGTGTAACGACACAACAAATAACCGCAAAGAATGAGAGAGAAGTCTGGGAAAAGAAGTTGAGCGTAATTCACAGGTTAGAGGATACAACATCTCAGATTGAGAAGTTACGTTTAAATTTTTTTGTATTATTGCTGTAAATCGTTTATGCTTATGGGTTAACCGGCAAGATCTAGAGTATCAGTTCATTTGCCATTTCAACCGAACTCTCGGAGTAACCCAATGATTCGTCGCCAACTTTTTATCTGCACACTCTTTTTTTGTAGTGCCACAGTTTTTGCACAAGCATATCCCAACAAGGTCATTAAGTTGCAAGTGCCATTTGCACCTGGCGGCACCACCGACATTATTGCTCGAGTCATTGCTGAGCCTTTAGGCAAAGCCTTGGGTCAAACGGTGGTTGTTGAAAACAAATCGGGTGGCGGTGGTGTTGTGGGTGCTCTCGAAACTGCCAATTCCCCCGCTGATGGTTATAGCTTAGGTGTTGCAACGGTTTCAACAACGGCGGCCAATCCCGCGATCAATCCCAAAATTCCTTACAACTCACTCACCGATTTCACACCTATCATCAACATTGCGGCAACACCCAATGTGATTGCGTTTCATCCTTCCATGTCGGCCAAAGATTACAAGTCATTTCTTGATGTTGTTAAACGCAATCCGGGTAAGTATTCTTTTTCTTCATCAGGCACTGGCGGCATTGGACACTTACAAATGGAGTTGTTCAAAACATTGTCGGGCTCTTACATCACGCATATCCCTTATCGTGGAGCGGGTCCTGCCCTCAATGACACTGTTGCAGGTCAAGTTCCCATGATTTTTGACAACCTGCCTTCTGCCTTGCCCTTCATCAAAGACAATCGCTTGATCCCCATTGTGGTTGCTGCACCACAACGGTTGGCTGCTCTTCCAATGGTTCCCACATTCAAAGAGGTGGGATTAGAGGCCGTTAATCGTATGGCCTTCTAGGGTATTTATGGACCCAAAGGTTTGCCGCGTGACATCGTTGACAAAATCAACTATGGTGTCAGAGAGGCACTCAAAGATCCTGCTGTTCGCAAGCGTATCGAAGACACGGGTTCTATGATCATTGGCAACACGCCTGAGCAGTTTGCCGCACAAATCAAAGTAGAGCTTGATGTGTATAAAAAGGTGGTGAATGAGCAAAAACTCAAGCTCGAATAAATCTACTGGGGTTGAGTCGGTATCAGACAAACCCCATCAGCCTGATCCAAGCATCGATATTTTTATTGATGCGATATGGTTGGAGGATGGGTTGTCTGCCAATACTTTGGCTGCTTATCGTCGAGACCTGACCTATCTCTCTTTATGGCTGATCCCTCAAGCCCTCACACTTTATTCAGCGCAAGAACCGCATCTTCAATCTTATTTTGCGCAACGCCATTCACAAACACGCGCAACCAGTGCCAATCGGCGCCTCACTGTTTTAAGGCGCTATTACCGTTGGGCATACCGAGAAGGATTCACGCAACACGATCCCACTCTCAAATTGATTCATGCCAAAACACCTTTGCGAGTACCCAAAACACTGACCGAATCGCAAGTGGAGGCCATGCTCGAGGCTCCTGATACACAAACTTTGATTGGATTACGAGATCGCGCGATGCTGGAGTTGCTCTATGCAAGCGGTTTAAGAGTGAGTGAATTAATTCATCTCAAAAGTTTTGAAGTCAGTTTGAGAGATAACGTGTTGCGGGTGATTGGCAAAGGCAATAAAGAAAGATTGGTGCCCTTTGGTCAGGTGGCGGGTGATTGGCTTAAAAAATATTTAGACACAGCCAGGGCTCAACTACTCAATCAAAAAATTTCAGAAGATTTGTTTGTGACGCATCACGGCAAAGCGATGTCACGCATGATGTTTTGGAAGGTGGTTCATCGGTATGCATTGATGGCTGGAATCACTTCTCATGTTTCACCTCACACATTGCGTCACGCGTTTGCAACGCATTTACTCAATCACGGTGCAGATTTGCGTGCGGTGCAAATGCTATTGGGTCACGCCGATATTTCAACCACCACAATTTATACGCATGTGGCGCGCGAAAGACTCAAGTCTTTGCATTCACAACACCATCCCAGGGGATGATGTTTAAGACTCCAACCACAGCAATTCTTTGTCACTGAAACCCGCGCGTTTTCGTGCGCCTTGATTGAAGGGTGGTTTGAGTTTGGGGGCCTCATAGGTTTTGACCAACTCGTCATACAGTTGATGCGGATCTTGACTTTGTTGCGCGCATAGATGGGCATACCAATGGTTGCCAATGGCGACATGGCCCACCTCTTCTTCCAAGATGACGTCTAAAATTTCGATGGCTCTTTGTGCAAAAGGCGAGTTGGATTTTTTTAATTTGGCTTGAATCAGCGGTGTAGCGTCCAAACCGCGGGCCTCTAAAGTGCGTGGAACCAAAGCCATGCGAGCCAATATATCGTGTGATGTTTTTTCACACATCGACCATAAGCCATCGTGCGCATCAAAGTCGCCATATCGGCAGTCCATTTCAATAAGTAATTGGTTGAGCATTTCAAAATGAGTGGACTCTTCATAGGCCACGCGCAACCAATCGGTATAAAAATTTTGGGGCATGTTAGCAAAACGCCAAACAGCATCTAAGGCCAAATTGATGGCATTGAACTCGATATGACACACCGCATGGATCAAAGCGGTCATACCTTGATGTGTGTGAGTCGACCGCAGTGGAACGTCTTTTGGTGGCTTTAAGGTGGGCTTGGATGGCCTGCCAGGAAAAGGCGACTGGGGTTGGTCCCATTTTTTTTGAAGATCCCATCCAATTTGGGCGTGCGTATGCCACAGTTGACCCACAGCCGATACTTTGGCACTGGGGTCAGCGATGCATAAAGCCTCCAAGGCGGATTGACGCGATTCCATCCTTACAATTGTAGGGAGTTCAAAAAAACAAGGATTGTTATGGCTGTATATGAAATTGAAGGGATCAAACCCGACATGCACGAGACTGCTTATGTGGCCGATAGTGCGCAAGTGATGGGCAATGTGACATTGGCCGCCCACTCCAGTATTTGGTTTGGTGTCATTGTGCGTGGCGATAACGACAACATACACGTTGGAGAAGGCAGCAATATTCAAGATGGCAGTGTGTTGCACTCGGATGTGGGTAAACCACTCTACATTGGCAAACACGTCACCGTGGGCCATATGGTGATGTTGCATGGATGTTCGGTTGACGATGGTTGTCTCATCGGAATCGGCACCGTTATTTTGAACGAAGCCAAAATAGGAAAAAATTGCATTGTGGGCGCACGTTCGTTGGTAACGGAGGGCAAAGAATTTCCCGATGGATCCATGATCATGGGCACGCCTGCCAAAGTGGTCAGGCAATTAACAACCGAAGAGATCAATTACATTCGATTCATTACGGATGGGTATGTCAAAAATGCGCAGTCATTTAAAAACTCATTCAAAAAAATCAGCTGATGTCTGAACTGCACAAATTTTTATTTGAAGGATTGCCCGTTCGCGGAATTTTGCTTCGCTTAACCAATGCATGGAAAGAAACCTTGCAACGCCGTGCCCAAAACGCAGAAACGGGCGCTTATCCTGAGGCGGTTCGACAAATGTTGGGTGAGATGACGGCAGGCGCAGTTTTGATGCAAGCCAACATCAGGCTTGAAGGCGCCTTGGTCTTACAAATCTTTGGCGATGGACCGCTGAAGTTGGCGGTGGTCGAGGTGCAAAACGATTTGAGTTGGCGCGCCACGGCTAAAGTGGTTGGCGCGCTCGATGAACCGGCGTCATTAAGCCGTATGGTCAATCAAAACAATCAAGGCAAATGCGCTATCACCTTGGATCCACTCAAAAAACATCCAGGTCAACAACCCTATCAAGGCGTTGTTCCCTTGTTTGATGATTACAAGCAACCCATTGAGCAATTTCAAAAAGTGATTGAACATTACATGTTGCAAAGTGATCAACTCGACACCACATTGATCTTGGCGGCAAACGATGAAATGGCGGCGGGTTTGTTGATACAACGCATGCCCATGCAAGGTCAAAATAATTTATCTGCGCAACACGTGATGCGTGACGAAGATGCGATTGGAAAAAATGAAGACTATCGACGCATTGCGATTTTGGCTTCGAGCCTAACGCGTGAAGAGCTCTTGACCTTAGACGCCAACGCCCTTTTGCATCGTTTGTTTTGGCAAGAAGATGTGCGTCGTTTTGAGCCCCAAGTGGGTGACACCGCGCCCCGATTTTCTTGCTCGTGCAGTCGAGAGCGCGTGAGTCAAATGATTCGAGGATTGGGGCAGGACGAGGCGCAAAGTATTTTGCAAGAACGAAAAAATATTGAGGTGGGTTGCGATTTTTGCAGTCTTCAATATCGCTTTGATCGCATTGACGTAGCACAAATTTTTTCTATACCTGCTGGTTTGCAACCGCCAAGTACTGACGCGATTCAATAAAAATTATTTGGCGATTTGTACAAATATTTCATTGGGTTTGACCATTCCGATTTCACGACGCGCGCGTTCTTCGACCATCTCGAGGCCTTCGCGCAAATCACGCAACTCAGCGCGTGAGCGTTCAATGCCGAGTTCAGCTTGAGCGTTTTGTTTTTTTTGTTCTTGCAACTGTTCTTGCAGTTGCCATACCTTGGTGACGCTGCCCCGGCCCAGCCACAACTGGCCTTGCAAAATCAAAAGCAAGGCCAGCAAAATGAGTGGAACGGGGCGGGTCAACATCCCTATAGGTTAACGCAAGTTGTAAAAAGCTGCACGACCTGGGTAACTGGCCACGTCGCCGAGGTCTTCTTCGATGCGCAACAACTGGTTGTATTTGGCCATGCGGTCACTGCGACTGAGCGAGCCTGTTTTGATTTGTCCCGCGTTCGTGCCAACGGCGATATCGGCAATGGTGGAGTCCTCGGTTTCGCCCGAGCGATGGCTGATCACAACCGTGTAACCAGCGCATTTTGCCATTTCGATGGCCGCAAAAGTTTCGGTGAGTGTCCCAATTTGGTTGATCTTGATGAGAATTGAGTTGGCAATTTTTTTGTCAATCCCTTCTTTTAAGATTTTGGTGTTAGTTACAAATAAATCATCGCCCACCAATTGAACTTTGTGTCCTAATCTTTCGGTGAGATGTTTCCATCCGTCCCAATCGCCCTCGGCCATGCCGTCTTCAATGCTGATCATGGGGTATTTATCCACCCAAGAAGCCATCATGTCGGTCCATTGCGTGGGAGTGAGAATCATGCCTTCGCCTTCTAAATGGTATTGACCGTCTTTGTAAAACTCACTTGATGCGCAATCGAGTCCGAGTGCGATTTGCTCACCCGCTGTGTATCCCGCTTTGTCAATCGCATCCAAAATCATTTGAATAGCGGCTTCATGGCTGGGAACATTGGGTGCAAATCCACCTTCATCACCCACAGCAATGCTCATGCCTTTGTCAGACATGATTTTTTTGAGCGCATGAAAAACTTCAGCGCCATATCGAACGGCTTCACGAAAATTAGGTGCACCAACAGGAATAATCATCAACTCTTGCAAATCGAGGTTGTTGTTGGCATGCGCGCCACCGTTGACCACATTCATCATCGGAACAGGCATTTGCATACTGCTCATGCCGCCAAAATAACGCTACAAAGGCAAACCCGATTCTTCGGCGGCGGCTCGTGCAACGGCCATCGATACGGCCAGCGTTGCATTGGCGCCCAAACGTGCTTTGTTGTCGGTGCCATCTAAATCGATGAGCGTTTTATCTAAAAAAGCTTGCTCGGTTGCATCCAAACCCAAAATGGATTCAGAAATTTCTGTGTTGATGTGTTCAACGGCTTTTAAAACGCCTTTACCCAAATAACGCTTGGGGTCGCCATCGCGCAACTCAATCGCTTCTCTGCTTCCCGTTGAAGCGCCCGATGGAACAGCGGCGCGTCCCATGGTTCCGCTTTCTAACAATACATCACATTCCACGGTGGGATTACCGCGACTGTCCAAAATTTCGCGGCCGACGATGTCAACAATAGCACTCATGATTTCACTTCCTCATACAAAATAAAAAATCGGGATTTAAGCTTTGAATTGATCTTCAAGCCAAGGCGAAGATTTGACGACACGATCTATGTCCATCAATGTTTCTAACAAAGCGCGCATGTGATGCAAGGGCACCGCATTGGGGCCGTCACTCAATGCTTGATCGGGATTGGGATGTGTTTCCATGAATAAGCCTGATACACCTGCGGCCACAGCGGCGCGCGCTAAAACAGGAACCATTTCGCGCTGACCACCCGACGTTGTTCCTTGGCCGCCTGGTAATTGCACCGAATGCGCGGCATCAAACACCACGGGTGCGCCAGTTTCACGCATGATGGCCAAGCCTCTCATGTCAGACACTAAATTGTTGTAACCAAATGTTGCGCCTCTTTCGCAAGCCATGAAGTTATCGGGATTGAGTCCTGCTTCACGCGCCGTCGTGCGTGCTTTGTCGATCACGTTTTTCATGTCGTGTGGTGCTAAAAATTGACCTTTTTTTATATTGACGGGTTTGCCTGATAAAGCCGCTGCGTGAATGAAATCTGTTTGTCTGCACAAAAATGCAGGCGTTTGCAATACATCCACCACTTGAGACGCAACACGAATGTCTTCTTCTGAATGCACGTCGGTGAGAACGGGTATGTGAAGTGTTGATTTGATCTTGGCCAAAATTTCTAAACCACGCTCGCGACCAGGTCCACGAAAACTCGTGCCGCTGGAGCGATTGGCTTTGTCAAAACTGGATTTAAAAATAAAAGGGATGCCCAGTTGCGAAGTGATTTCTTTGAGCGTGCCAGCCGTATCCATTTGGAACTGTTCGGACTCAATCACACAAGGGCCTGCGATTAAAAAAATCGGGTGATTGAGACCCACTTCAAAATGACACAGTTTCAAGTGACCACCTTGAGTTGCTTGCGAACCAATTGATGCGCCAAACCTGCACGGATATACGCATTAAAGAGTGGATGACCATTCCATGGTGTTGATTTGAATTCAGGGTGAAATTGAACGCCCATGAACCAAGGATGAACCGATTGAGGCAACTCCACAATTTCTGTTAGTTGTTCGCGTTGCGTGTGCGCAGAGATGATGAGGCCTGCTGCACGTAAACGATCTAAATAATGAACATTGGCCTCATAGCGATGGCGGTGACGCTCGGTGACCACATCACCATAAATTTGGTGGGCCAGTGTGCCTTTTGCAACGTCTGAGCTTTGCGCACCTAAGCGCATCGTGCCGCCCAAATCGGTATGGGCATCGCGTTTTTGAATGCTGCCATCCGCATCTTTCCACTCATTGATGAGCGCGATCACGGGGTTGGGGCTATCGGGATCAAATTCGGTGCTGTTGGCGTTTTCTAATCCCGCCACATGGCGTGCATATTCAATGGTGGCCACTTGCATGCCCAAACAAATACCTAAATAGGGGACTTTGTTTTCACGCGCAAATCGAGCGGCACAAATTTTTCCTTCAATACCGCGTTTGCCAAAACCACCCGGCACCAAAATCGCATCGAAACGGCTGAGTTGATTCACGTTGTCGGGTTGAATAGTTTCTGAATCGATGTATTCAATTTTGACTTGTGCGTGGCTGATTAGTCCCGCATGACGCAAGGCTTCGTTGAGTGATTTGTAGCTGTCTGACAAGTCGACGTATTTGCCCACCATCGCAATGGTGAGCATTGTTTGTGGATGTTCAACTTCGTAAACCAAATCATCCCAGCGTTTGAGATTTGCGGGGGGGGTGTTGATGCGTAATTTTTCGCAAATGAGGCGATCGAGTCCTTGCTCATGTAGCATGCGTGGCACTTTGTAAATCGTGTCGACATCCCACATTGAGATTACGCCCCATTCGGGCACATTAGAAAAGAGTGAAATTTTGGCGCGTTCTTCTTCGGGTATTGGTCTGTCAGCGCGACACAACAACGCATCGGCTTGGATACCAATCTCGCGCAATTTTTGTGCGGTGTGTTGCGTGGGCTTTGTTTTGAGCTCACCCGCTGCCGCAATCCAAGGCACATAACTGAGATGCACAAAGGCGGTGTTGTTAGGGCCGTGCTTTAAATTCATTTGACGCGCGGCTTCTAAAAAAGGCAGTGATTCAATATCGCCAACCGTGCCACCAATTTCGACAATGGCCACGTCAACGGCTTCGGGCGTATCAAAACTGGAACCGCGACGGATGAAATCTTGAATTTCGTTGGTGATGTGCGGAATCACTTGTACGGTTTTGCCTAAATAATCGCCACGTCTTTCTTTTTCGAGAACGCTTTTGTAAATTTGGCCTGTGGTGAAGTTATTGGCCTTTTTCATGCGCGTGGTGATAAATCGCTCGTAGTGACCCAAATCCAAATCGGTTTCTGCCCCGTCATCGGTGACAAAAACTTCGCCGTGTTGGAAGGGGGACATGGTGCCCGGATCCACGTTGATATAGGGATCGAGCTTAATTAAAGTGACTTTTAGGCCTCGCGATTCAAGAATCGCAGCGAGGGAGGCTGAGGCGATTCCCTTGCCCAGGGAAGACACCACACCGCCGGTGACGAAGACAAATTGGGTCATGTCATGGGGGAGGTCAGGCTCCCAGGAGGTGGTAAAGTGAAATTATAGGCTCTCCTCTGCTACATTGCGGGTCATGTCTGATTTATCTCATAAACACATTGTTTTGGGCTTGAGCGGCGGAATCGCCTGCTACAAGTCCGCCGAGTTATGCCGTGCGCTCGTCAAGGCAGGTGCCACCGTGCAGGCGGTAATGACTGAGTCCGCAGCGCAATTCATAACGCCCGTGACCCTGCAGGCCTTGTCTAATCGACCTGTTTATGTCTCTCAATGGGATGCCCGAGAGCCTAACAACATGGCCCACATCAATTTGAGTCGAGAGGCCGATTTGATTTTGGTCGCGCCTGCCTCTGCAGACTTCATGGCCAAACTCATTCACGGCCGAGCCGATGATTTATTGAGCTTGATGTGCTTGGCGCGTCCTCTCGGAGAAGTGGGTTTGTTATTAGCGCCTGCGATGAATCGTGAAATGTGGGCGCACCCTGCAACACAGCGCAATATTCAACAACTCAAAGCCGATGGCGCGCATGTGCTCGATGTGGGCGAGGGTAATCAAGCCTGTGGCGAAATAGGCGATGGGCGCATGCTGGAGCCCGATGAGATTTTGGATGATGTATTGGCGTATTTTCAGCCCAAAACGCTGCTTGGAAAAAAAGTGTTGATCACAGCGGGCCCAACTTTTGAAGCAATCGATCCTGTTCGCGGCATTACCAACTTGTCGAGCGGAAAAATGGGTTTTGCAATCGCAAAAGCGGCTTGGCAGGCTGGTGCTGATGTCACTTTAATTGCGGGGCCCGTGAGTCTTTCAGTGTTGCGTGGCGTTCAAACTGTTTTTGTGAAGTCTGCCGTCGAGATGCATTGCGCTGTCATGGCCGAGGTACAAGAGTCTGATATTTTTATTGCCACGGCCGCGGTTGCAGATTGGCGTCCTGCGCAATCTTCCGATCAAAAAATAAAAAAAGACGGATCGGGACAAACACCCACACTTTCTTTTATTGAAAATCCAGACATCTTGGCCGATGTTTCTCAGTCAGATCGTGCACAAAAAGGCAAACTGTATTGCGTTGGTTTTGCGGCAGAGAGCCACGATTTACTAAAAAATGCACAGGCCAAACGCGAGCGAAAGAAAGTTCCATTGTTGGTGGGCAATATCGGACCCGAAACATTTGGAAAAGACGATAACACGCTCTTGCTGATTGATGCCAAAGGTACGCTAGAACTCCCTCGTGCCAGCAAAATCAAACTTGCACATCAATTGGTTGAACAAATTTCACAACGACTCCCATCCTTTTAATTTTTTATGAAACTAGACGCCAAAATCATCGATGCACGCATGGCCAATCAATTGCCACAATACGCAACCCGGGGTAGCGCAGGACTTGATTTGCGCGCTTGTTTGGACGCACCGCTCACCTTACAAGCCAATGCGTGGCAGTTGATACCGACAGGCATCGCGATTCATCTCAACGATCCCCATTACGCGGCCTTGATTCTTCCTCGCTCAGGATTGGGACACAAACATGGCATTGTTTTGGGCAATTTGGTGGGATTGATAGACAGCGATTACCAAGGCCAACTTATGGTGAGTGCTTGGAATCGAAGTGACGTGGCTTTCACCATAGAGCCCATGGAAAGAATTGCACAGTTGGTGATTGTGCCCGTCGTGCAAGCGCAATTCAATGTGGTGAATGAATTTTCACAAGCGAGCGAGCGTGGTGAGGGCGGATATGGGTCAACTGGTAAAGCCTAATTCAGTGCAAGTGCGGACTTCCTAGTGCTTCGGGTTGCACATTAAAAAATCCAACGCCCACCGTTCCCTTTTCAATTTCCTCTGATGATGCTTCGCGAACACTCACGACGGTGAGATGCAGACGCAAGGCAATGCCAGCCAATGGATGATTGCCGTCTAACACCACGTGTTCTGGATAAATTTCTGTAACGGTATAAATAACGTCATGAGGTGCATCGGGGTTGCATTGCGCAGGAAGTGCGTGACCTTCAATCGTCATGTCTTCTTCCAATTCGGGCGGGAAAAGATTTTTGGGTTCTAAAAACACCAACATTTCGTTGTAATCGCCAAAGGCTTCTTCAGGCTCCAAATGGATATCAATTTTTTCACCCGCCATTAAACGGTTCTGTCGCAATAAGGATTCCCAGTTTTTCAGGAACGCTATAGGTAGTGTTTGGCATAGGAAAAATACGCTACTGGTAGTAGGTAAGATTCTTCAAAATTCCTTATTGCGACAGAACCGCGCAGGCTCATGTTCACAGACTCGATGGCATTGGTCGTATAAATCACCTTGCGAATCTCAGGTGGATAGTCAAAGAACGGAATGATGCGTTGCCAGTTACGCCGCCAGCTTTGTACGATGGGTGGGTAGTCTTTGCCCCACACCGATTCAAACTCATCCAAGGCTTGTGACGCTTGCTCCACCGTGGCGCAGGCGTAGATCGATTTGAGAGCCGCGGCCACTTCCTTGCGCGTCTTCCACGACACATAGTTCAAACTGTGGCGCACCATGTGCACGATGCAAAGTTGCACCTTAGCCAACGGGTACACCGTCTCTATCGCTTCAGGAAAGCCCTTTAAGCCGTCCACGCAGGCAATCAGGATGTCTTGCACGCCACGATTCTTCAGTTCTGTGACCACTTGCAGCCAGAATTTGGCTCCCTCGTTTTGTGCAATCCACAAGCCCAGCACTTCTTTGTTGCCGGTCATGTCGATGCCAATGGCAAGGTACACCGCCTTGGCTTTAACCACGCCAGAGTCACGTACTTTGACGTGAATGCAGTCCAGATAAACAATGGGGTACACGGCATCAAGGGGGCGGGACTGCCAAGCTTTAACTTCCTCCACAACGGCGTCTGTGACAGACGAGATCAATGTGGGCGAGACCTCTGTGCCATACATTTCTTCCAGGTGGCCCTGGATCTCTCGCACCGTCATGCCGCGTGCATAGAGTGACAAAATCTTGTCGTCAAAGCCCGCCCAACGCGTCTGGTGTTTGGGGACCAATTGCGGCACAAAGCTGCCTTGCTGGTCCCTTGGAACCTCGGTGGGCAACTCACCAAACTCACCCTTGAGCGTCTTCTTGCTTTTGCCATTGCGAGCGTTGCCATCGGGGTTGGTGACAGGTGCGTTCTTATCATGCCCAAGGTGCTCGGACATCTCGGCATCTAGGGCACGCTCGACAAGTAACTGCTTTAAAAGCCCATTCTCACCAATCAAATCTTCTGGCTTTTTGTAATCAGCCAGCAAAATGTCGATGAGATCTTTGGGTACTGCTTTCTTTGAATTGACGGTCATATCCACTCCTGGAAATTCGACGGTTACCCGCCATTAGACCGTTTACACAAAATTCAGTACACCCCCTCACATCTATTCACTGGCATTCCAGTTCGTCTAACTGTTGAGGAAATTGCCTCTGTCTTTCAGGTTGAAGTAGAGGAAATGAGGAAAATCATTTCAATGCAACAAATAATGCTTCACCCTCACTACTTCTCCGAGGAACTTCACAATGCACTCATGGAGGAATACGACAAGGTTAACAATGAGGAGGAAGATTAAATTGGGATTTCAGCTTCAATTCGCTCGTTTGAGCAGTTATTTTTCTATCTACTTGCTTGGGTAGCGGGCTATTACTAAATAAGCATATAGGGCATTTAAACAAGCTCAGCTAATTTCGTGGCTAATTCACGACGGAATTCGGCATAAATACAAATGTAAGGAAATGCGAGAAAGTTTTGTTTGTGCGCTTTTCATGCGTATACACCGCGTAACCTCATGATATTGAAGAGGAAAATTTAGTGACTAGAAAAGAATCAATTTCGGTAGGAATTTCCAACAAAAGAAAACATACTGTTGACACAGCAAACATTACTTTGAAGGAGATTGCAGTGTCCAAACAAGCTAAAACACTAACAGCTACAGAACTACGCAGGGTGCTGGATTACGTGGCAACACGCAAACATGCCGCTCGTAACAGAGCATGCCTACTTCTCATGAATTACGCTGGCTTGCGTGTGGGTGAGGCCGCTAGTTTGCGAATAGCCGATGTAGTAGGGCGGGATGGAAATGTTAAAAAAGAAATCCAGTTAAAACCCAGCCAAACAAAAGGCGGACATGCACGTACTGTTTTTGTTAGTGAAAGACTGAAAAAGAATTAGATATTTACGTTCGTAAATTGAGTAACGTTAAACCCAATGACAAACTAATTTACAGCCAAAAAATAACTAGTGATGGATTTACTGCAAACACGTTGACACAGCATTTTCATTACCTTTTTAAGAGGGCTGGTATTGATGGTGCCAGTAGCCACTCGCCTCGTAGAACATTTATCACAAACTTAGCCGCAAAAGGAATTTCAGTCCGTGTGTTGATGAGTTTGGCTGGACATAGAAACATCAGCAC
Source organism: Limnohabitans sp. (assembly GCA_009693305.1). GTDB lineage: Bacteria > Pseudomonadota > Gammaproteobacteria > Burkholderiales > Burkholderiaceae_C > Limnohabitans. Next base: position 2,828 of record SHXN01000002.1, on the reverse strand, counting down.
TACGCAGTCATACATAGATGCAAATGATGACATGAAGCGTAGTGCTGTTGAGCTTATCTAATTAAGCTACTTTGAGGTACTTGTTTTTTTCTACAAAACGATCCCAGTGAACAATGGGTATATCGAACACATTAAATGGGTCAGTAGAAAGATAAACACGAGCGTGTTCTTCACAAGGAATACCTCCAATATGCTTATGAATCATTGCTAAGGACAAAGGTAAAACCGCAGTTTTCCATGTGCCCCCTGTGCCCTTTAGAACGCGACGACGTTGTTCTCGGGAACAAGATGAAAGCAGTTTCTGCAAACACTTGTTTAAGGCATCTGCGTATGCTGACGAATCATCCGTACTCCTGTTGTAACCACGTTTAGCACCTGCTACTGCGGCATCGTAAATATCTGAACCTTTTACATAAACTTGTGAACTCATTTGAATCTCCTTTAAAGTTAAAAAAGACATGTTTTTCATGTCGGTCGGGACTCTAAGGAGTTAAGCCAAAAGAGTCGAGCCAGCTCAGGCTCTTTCTCTTCATGAACTCGTTTTTAATTAAAAATGGACTTTTCGCTAGGCTGGAATCTCTAAGAATCTCAAGGAGATAGCAGTTTTCCAACTGTTACTAGTGTACCAATTGTTGAAAATTTGTCATAATTTAGGCTAACTGCAATAGGTGAAAAAATGGAAATTCATAGCGGTACTGAAGAAGTCACCCAGCTATTCAACGACCTACGCAAGGCTGGTTATCTAGTAGATGCGTACTCACATGATTTTCTGAAGAGTCAAGACAATGACTGGGAAGGGTGTACTCAATTAGAGTTTGTGCAAGCCAAGGACAAGGCACTTGGAACCGACTGCATTAATCACTTGCTGATAATTCACTTGAGTGATAACTATGAAATTGATACGGCATCAAGATTAGCCAAGATTTATCCCAAAATGAATTGGATAGCAGATAGCACTGTTCATCAACCTGATTTCTTATTTTTTAATCTAGCTACACAAAAAATATTGTGTGCTGGACTTGGCAGAAAAAATCGTATCTTTGTGTATGACGCTGTAGACCACGAAGATATGGGCGGTTATTCAAGTTTGATGAATGATGTTGATAAAGAATATTTCAAAGAATTCACCAAGTTAGATTACGCTGTATTCGTTGATGAATTTTTAGAGTCTCTAGCAAAGCTGGGAGATTCAAATTATTTTCTATTCCACGAATGGGATGGTGATGAAGACTCCTCAGACTATTTGGATGCTGAAGACGGCATAACCGAAGCAATGAACTTTATCCAAAAGTTTTTTCCTACGGCTGGCGCTAATAATTTAGATCCCGAGATGGGTTAACTTAGTAGCTTTTCAATGATGTCCCAGCGATTCTTGTACTCATCCACACGCCAGCCAGAAATAGAGGCTTTGGGAGGCAAGTCAATAATCCGCATGTCTGTCGGATTGTGCTGTTGACTTTTCTTTCCCGGAGTTTTTAGCCACTTGTCGTAATCTTTCTTTACATTCCTAGCAACAATGCTTGATGGGATTACGTAGTACTCAAACGCATCAGTTTTTTTGTAGTTGGAATTCCTGCTAGTACCCAAATAAAGTTTTTGCCGTAGTCAATCTCAGCCTTCTTCCCAACAGCTACCTTTTTGTGTCCGGGCTCATAAGTTTTAACTTGTATGTGAACAAACTTGGTTCCTACTGCATTGCTACAAAGTACGTCAGTGTTCGGTGAATTTCCCATTGTTACTACAGCAACCAAATCACGTCTGCAAAGCTCTCCAGCAACGAAGAATTGAGCAGAACTGGCTCTTGCATTTTTATTATTGATTTTCTTAGTCATAGTGAGTGTGTAAAAAGTAAATTAGAGGTCAAGTACTCTTGGTAACTTGCCTCTAATAATCTTTGTTGCGTAATATTTAGAAAGATGTTGTTTTAATTCGCTGAGTGTTTTGAACTCTCCATTGCCGAAGTCTTTCCCTTTAACCGGCAATTGAATCTTAGCAGTCCAAAGTCCATTTTCTTTTTTTTATGCTTGAGCGCATATACACCATTGCCCTGTATGAAAGAACCAGTGTCCAGGAGTTAGTTCCTGATTGTTTTCTCTGACTTCATGATGAAGAATCTCATTCATTTAGTACCTTCAAATCATTGCTATCTGTATTGTGTCAGTTTAGATTATTTCCTTAATTTCTTCTAATTGTTATTGTTACGAATCAGACAGACACGCTCAAGAACTATGAACCCGTTTCCAGAATCACAGTAATGTAGAACTTAACGTAACTTCAGTCTGCGTTAAGTGCGGCGAAGGGAATCCAGCAGTTTTGTACGTCCCAGATTCCGTCAGTCGCCCATGCCTTTGTTTTAGCCTGTTGTGCCTCTTTTAGTGTGTAGCCTATCCAACCCTGTTGTCCTTGAGCCTTGGTGTAGTCGTATGCCTTTACATCTTGACTTTGTCCAGCCTTTTCGTGCCATGCGTGTTTGAAGAGGGTTTCTATGTCAGTTGTAGTCAGAGCTTCGGGTAATTTGCCTAGTGATATGTTGAAGTGAATTGTTTGTGCCTTGTCTGTAGTTTCTTTCGCGCCTTCAATAGTTACTAAAGTAAGTGGTTTAAACAACCAAGGATTGCGAACTGGCTTATTTGTTGAATTTGGATAAAGTAGTTTGTAAAAGCTGTTGAGCGCATATCTGCAGTACTTTTTTGCCTGCTCAGCCATAGCCTGAATTTGATGCCTTGATTTGTTGTAGGTACGTAATTTTGTATGCGCTACAAGTACGTGCGAAATGTGTTTTTCGTACTGATTCATGAAGCTTTCGATGTGTTGAGCCGTGTAATTTT
>SHXN01000114.1 GCA_009693305.1 Limnohabitans sp. | reverse complement strand
TGATGGGATATGTTTTCAAATTTAATTCCCGAAGGAAATGTATAGGGGTAAGCGTCATCGGCAATTAAATTTCTTCTGCGAAATTCAGCTGGATCCATTCCGATTTTTCGTGCGACTTCGTCCACAATACCTTCAGTGACTGCAACGGCAATTGGATGCCCGACTGCTCTGTATTGGCAAGTGACATTTTTATTGGTAAACACCACGTCTAAATTGGCTTTGTATTGTTTGTGCTTGTAGGGGCCACCCGTGAGGTTGACCACTTGATTGCCCTCAATACCGCTGGTTCTGGGGTAAACCGAGTAAGGACCGATGCCTGTTAAATCAACCATATCAAATGCCAGCATATCGCCTTGGTTGGTACAAGCCAATTTGATTTTGACTTTGTGTTCGCGCGCATGAATATCGGTTAAAAAAGATTCCACGCGATCAGCCATGAACTTGACTGGACGCTTGAGCATCACTGCAATTGCAGCGGTGGCCATCTCGTCGGCATACACGTGCACTTTGATACCGAATGATCCACCCACGTCTTTACAAATCACACGTATATTCGATTCTGGAATATTGAGATGACGCGAAAAAATATCTTGCATCATATTGGGCGCTTGCGTGCCTTGATACACCGTGAGTAAATTTTCTGAAGGGTTGTAGTCAGCCAAGATGGCGCGTGGTTCATTGGTCACACCTGTATGGCGACTGAATTCATATACTTTTTCAACCACCACATCGGCTTTTGAAAATACATCGTCAAAGCCTTCAGTCTTCAATTCACGGTGAAAACACAGGTTGTCACCCAAATCGGGATGAATCACTGTCTTGCCTTCTAATGAAGCTTCCATATCAGTGACCGCAGACAACACATCCCAATCCGCTTGTACATGATCGAGTGCGTCTTCAGCTTGGCGACGCGTTTGTGCAACGATGGCGGCAACCGCTTCGCCCTGCCAACAAGCGCGCTCAGGTGCTATCGCATATTGCGGTGCCGAGCGAATGCCTTTGAGATGACCCAACACGCCCACCCAAGGTGTGCAAAATTGTGCGACATCGAGACCATCAAATACCGCAACAACACCCGGTTGTTTGCGTGCTTGCGTTAAATCCAAATGTTTGATGCGCGCGTGTGCATGCGGACTTCTAAAAAAAACCACGTGCACCAACCGTGGCATGCGCAAATCATCTAAATAAGTACCACGACCTTGCAACAATTTTTTGGCGCCTGTGCGCGGCACACTTTGACCCACATAATTGATTTGGGTTTTGACACCATCGGTTTTAACAGGGATTTCGTTGCGTGCATTCATGACTATGCTCCTTGCTTCAAAACCGATTCGATGGCGTCAACAATGGCTTGGTAGCCCGTACACCGACAATAATTACCAGAGATTAATTCTTTGATTTCATCACGCGTGGCATGCGGGTGATGCTTGGTAATTTCTAAAGCAGTGAGCAACATACCTGAGGAGCAAAAACCGCATTGAAACGCATTGTGTTTTAAAAATGCGGCTTGCAGTGTTTGCAGCTCACCACTTTCCGATAAACCTTCGATGGTTTGGACTTGTTTGCCATTGGCCTGTACCGCCAAAGTTAAACATCCCCGTACCAGTTGACCATCGACCATCACTTGGCAAGCACCGCAGACACCATGCTCACACCCCAAGTGCGAACCCGTGAGTCCTAACTCTTCACGCAAATAATCAACCAAATGCATACGCACAGGCACTTGCGCATCGACAGTTTCACCATTCACCACAAATTGGGTGTGCATGCAATGATCAGACATGTTGTTCTCCTGCTTGCATCAAGGCGCGTGATAACAATACACGCGCCAACTGTTTTTTGGTTGCGACATTGGCGTGTAAATCGCCTGCCGGATTGAGATCTTTGTCTAGTTGTTGTTGTGCTTGGGCAATGCTTTGGGTGTCAATGGTTTGACCCGTCATCGCTTTCATTGCCAACGGGGCCAATACAGGCTTGTCATCCACAGACATATAGGCAAATGCACAGTCACTCACTGTTTTACCTTTGAGTGTAAGGGACACGGCCAAACCTACCATGGCGTAATCGCCTTTTCGCCTTGATAACTCTAAAAAAACAAATCGTTGATCGCTAGTAGCTAATGGAAATTCAACGGCGATCAAGATTTCATCCGACTGAACTGCTGTGCGGTACAAGCTGATGAAAAAATCACACGCGCTAACGCGTCGCTCAGTTTTTGCACTTTTTAAAATCAATGTCGCGTTAAGCGCCAAGGCCACTGCAGGATATTCAGCGGCAGGGTCGCCCAAGGCCAAACTACCGCCTATCGTGCCTTTGTTGCGAATGGCCAAATGTGCAACGTGTGGCACGGCTTGCGCAAGCAATGGGATATGTTGTTGAACAACCGCAGATGTGAGGATGTCGTGGTGCGTGGTAAGCGCACCGATACGAATGGTATTTTTTGTATGTTCGATGCCATGCAGTTCATGCAAATCGCCAATGTCAATCAACACTTTCGGATTGGCCATGCGCAAATTCATCACAGCCAATAAACTTTGACCTCCCGCCAAAATTTGTGCAGACTCGCCATGTTGTTTTTGCAAAGCAAATACATCGGCAAAATTTTTGACACGGGCGTATTCAAAATCAGGGGATTTCATGATGGGTTCCTCTAATCAACAATCATCTCAATGCCGTGCGAAACAATCAGGCAGAAACACCTAAGTAATAGCTCTTCACCAAATCGTTGTTCATCAATGTATCAACATCGCCTTTGAAAACGATTTCGCCATGAACAATGATGTGGCCATAGTCAGCAATACGCATGGCTTGCTTGAAATTTTGTTCAGCCATTAACACGGTGAGACTGTATTTGTCTTTGAGTTCTTTGAGCTTGGTAATGGTTTGCGATACAAGCAATGGCGACAAACCCACCGAGGGTTCATCAACCAACAACAATTTGGGCGCGGACATCAAAGCTCTGGCGATAGCCAACATTTGTTGTTGACCACCTGACATCGATCCCGCCAATTGAGTTCGACGCTCTTTAAGCAGTGGAAAGGCTTCATAACAAAAAGCGATGTTGTCTGGAATTTGTGCACGCGCAGACTCTCTAAATGCGCCCAATAATAAATTTTCTTCAACTGTTAATTTAGGAAAAAGTCTGCGGCCCTCAGGAATGAGAGCAACGCCTAAGTTAACGATTTCTTCGGTCGAGAGTTGAGTCAAATCATGTGTGACGCCATCCATTTCTAAACGGATCAAGCCTTTGTCCGGTTTGACCATACCCATCACACATTTCATCAATGTGCTTTTTCCATTGCCGTTGGTTCCCAACAATGAAACGGTTTGTCCATTGTCGATGGTGAGCGACACGCCGTGCAGTGCACGCACAGCGCCATACCCAGCGTCAATGTTTTCAATGATGAGTTTAGTCGCCAAGATAGGCCCTTTGTACTTCAGGATTTTTAACAATGGTCTCAGGTGTGCCTTCGCAGATAATTTTTCCAGCATCCAAACACACCACGCGCTGTGAAAACTTCATCACCGCTTGCATGATGTGTTCAATCATGATGATGGTGATACCGAGTTTATTAAGATCAAACAAAATTTGTAAAACCTCATCGACTTCAGCGCCTGCTAATCCAGCCATGGCCTCGTCCGAAATCAACAGTTTGGGTTTGGCGGCCATGGCGCGTGCCAATTCCATTTTTCGCAATTCCACTTGAGAGAGTTGATTCGATTGCACAAAGGCTTTATCGGCCAATCCCATGCGGTGCAAAATTTCCATCGCTTCTTTTTGTTGTTCGGGGCCGTCTTTGCCCCCCACAAATGCAAATGGCACCAACAAATTCTCCATCACCGTCATACTGCTAAAGGGACGCGGGATTTGAAAACTTCTCGCAATGCCACGCTTGGTTCTTTGATGCGCTTGCAGAGGAGTGATTTCTTGTCCATCAAAACGAATCGAACCTTGGTAATTGGTAAAAGCGCCTGAGATGCAATTGATGAGTGTGGTTTTTCCAGACCCATTGGGACCAATCAAACCCAAACGCTCACCTTGTTGAACGTTCAGGCTCACGCCTGAGAGCGCGGTAAAACCCCCAAATTGTTTGACTATGTTATTTACTTCGAGGATTGTTTCCATTTTTTAATCAATCCTAAGATGCCTTCTGGAGCAATGACCACAAATAAAACCAACAAAACGCCGACAATTAAAACATTCAGTTCATTAGATACGGTGACCGTAACAATTTGTTGAAGTGTTGCTAACAACAATGCACCAATGACAGGCCCTATCCAGTGAGACGTGCCGCCAATGATTGGCATGCCTAAAGCGTAAATCGAATAACTCAAATTAAAAGTCGATGCAGGTTCGATATAGCTCAAGTACATCGGCATGGGAGAGCCTGCAACGCCCATGAGCGCGCCAGAAATCGTACAAGCAATTAATTTAATCTTTAAAGTGGGAACCCCTGAACATTCTGCAGCCTCTTCTGAATCGCGCACGGCACGTAAACCCCGTCCCAAAAAAGAATCTTGAACATAGCGCGCAATGCTGACAGAGAGTATGGCCAAAACTGCCATCACAAAAAATAACATGCGCGTGTAACTATCAAAAAACCATAAGTCAGGTGGACGAGTGAGTTGCATACCTGTTGCACCACCCACATATCGCCAATTATTAACAACAGTTTCTAAAATAAATACCACGGCAACTGTTGCAATAGAGAAAAAGATGCCGCGCAACTTCAGGGTAAGTAAACCGACGCCTAAACCCAGTGCTCCAGCCAATATACCGCCCCCAAGTATTTGAACCAAAAAAGGTGCAGAAATAGACTTAAACAAAACGACTGCAGTGTATGCACCAACAGCAATAAAAGCGGGTACACCAAAATTCACGTAACCCGCGTAGCCACCCAAAATATTCCAAGCTGTTGCAAGTATCACAAACTGCAAAATCACAAATCCAGCGAAGAAAACATATTCATTGATACTGCCCATCACGGATAGGCCTAAAAAACCTAACATTAACAACAAACAATAAGTAGCGTATTTCATCTGGATTATCTTCCAAACAGGCCTTGGGGTCTAACGCCAAGCATCAACAATAACAAACCGAAAGAAACCGCAGGCGCCCATGATGCACCAAAAGCCATCATCACCACAGATTCTGCAATACCTAAAACAAGCCCAGCAACCAAGGTGCCACTCATACTTCCCAATCCAGCCAATACCACCACACAAAATGTGCGGCCAATATAGATGCGATCCATAGAAGGCTCAACGGGTCCAACAATAATGAGCATTGCACCAGCCAATGCGTTGATGGCCGTTGCTATACCGAATGCCAATTGTTTGATCTTGACAGGATTTGCACCCATTAATCTCAGTGCGCCTTCGTCTTGACCTACCGCTTTGATTGCACGGCCATTGAATGTTTTAGAAAAATAAATGGTAAGTATGACTGTGAGAACCAATGCAATTCCAAAAGCCACCAACATACGATAAGGAAAACGATAGTCACCAATTTCTAAACTACTGCCGATATAACTAGCAGCCACAGTGCGTTGGTCAACGCCAAAAAACAAAATCAAACAGACTTCAATGATGAATGCCATTCCAAAGAAAAAGGCAAGACCTCGCACGCCTGTTTCAGTGCTTCGCTTTTCAAATGTTTCATAGTAAAACCGATAAAAGCCAATACCAATAACATAAAAGACTGGCATCAACAGTACACCACATACGATAGGATCTAAGCCTGTTTTACAAAGCAAAAAGGTAAAGTAAGAGCCTAAAATCAGCAACGCAGGATGCGCCACGTAAGGGACGTCTAGCAAGCCAAAAGCAACAGACAAACCAAGACTCACGGCCGCATAAAAACAACCGAGTAGTATTCCAAAAAGAACGGCTTCAAAAATTAAATCAGCAGAAAACATCAGGATATTTTGATAAAATATGGGACTCTAAAAAAGAGCCCCATCCGAGTGGAAAAAGTCTAAAGCGAAATTAGGTTACTTTTCTTGCCTTATCAAAAGGTGTGATCACCTCACCTTGCTTTTCTGATGCCGGCCAAATCACAACTTGTTTGCCAGGTGATTTGAACTGATCCCAGTCGTTGTCTTTGATATTTCTAAATTGCGCTTGAACTAAAGCTGGCTTAGCACGCTCTCCGTTTTTATCGTAACTGATAGGACCAACAATCGTCTTCATTTCGTTTCTACGCAAATAATCAGCCAATCTCTTGTGATCCAATGATTTGGTTGCATTGACTGCTTGTTCAATCATTTGTCCAGTCGCATAGTTATAAGGAGGCAAGTAATAGCCCAAAGGATCAACCTTGGCTGCAATGGCACGATCGGTGTAACGTTTTAAAAATTCTTCAATGCCAGGATACTTCATTCCAGGGACATAAGAGTTGTAATTCACAACGCCATTTAACAGACTTCCTAGCCCGTGCATGACAGGTCCGAATTGCAATCCGACCATGCCGCCACCAAATATTTGAACTTGCGGGCCCAGTCCAATTTCAGCGACCGAGCGCATAATCGCCACAGATTCATTGGGATAGCAAGCAACAAAAACTGTTTCTGCTCTTGATGCCCTAACCGAGCGAATAATCGAAGAGAAGTCGGTGTTGTTGCCAGGATAGTTTTGGTCATAGACCACATTCCAACCTGTGGTCTTGACTACTTCGCGTGCTCCGTTAGCAAGGTTTTGTTGAAACTCGCCCTCAGCTGCAAAAATAGCAATCGATTTAGCGCCCGCTTTTTTGCCAGCCTCCAAGAATCCATCTGACCAACTTTTGGCATCTCCCCAAGGCGCATTGTTAAACCACATATCGTGTTGAACTTTTGCATTGACTTGGAATGAGAAATTACCCATCAACAACAGGCCACGCTCTTTCATCATCGGCATGATCGGTGCTGTCACGTTGGTTGCATAGGGTGCGATCAATAAATCAACTTTGTCTACATCAATGAGTTTGGTATAGATGCCCGGTGTATTGGCGCCATTGCTTTGATCGTCATAAACGATTAAGTCCACTTTACGACCCAACATGCCGCCACGTGCATTGACATCTTCAACCCACATACGCAGGCCAATTAGTGCAGCTTGTCCACCTGCGCCGAGTCCACCTGTTTGCGGCATGCTCATGCCAATTTTGATTGGCGCAACTTGTGCAAAAGCCACACTTGCTGGCATGCTTGCGGCCAATAGCCCTGCACCACCCGTACCAATTACTTTGCGACGCATTTGATCCATGAATATCTCCTAGTATGAAGAATGAACTACATCTGCAATGCTAAGAGATTGCAAACATATCGATATCCGCTATTACCCTAGTACGAATGGTTTTTAGATGAAATAACTTAGGGATTCTCTGCAAAAAGTCGCATGATAAGTCATCCACAGGTGCTGGATAAGACAACGTGCGTGGGTGCGCTGAAAGAGAAGCTTGAAAAGCTCAAGGCCAGTGTCAGAGCCAAGGTTGAGCACCCGTTTCGGGTGCTCAAGTGCCAATTCGGTTACCGCAAGACGCGCTACCGTGGCTTGGCCGAGAACACAGCGCAACGCATCACATTGTTTGCACTGAGCAATTTGTGGAT
>SHXN01000113.1 GCA_009693305.1 Limnohabitans sp. | reverse complement strand
CTTTTTTTGAAAATCATGCGCGGAGCCGATAGTTTTACTGAAAGCCTTTTTACGATGCGCCGACTTGACGACTTTGTCCCGCATGACCACCCCTTGCGCGTGGTGCGAGTCATGGTCAATGAGGCCTTGAAGGGTTCTGTCGCAATAAGGAATTTTGAAGAATCTTACCTACTACCAGTAGCGTATTTTCCCTATGCCAAACACTACCTATAGCGTCCCTGAAAAACTGGGAATCCTTATTGCGACAGAACCGGTAAATGCGTGTTGGTCACGGGATGTGGTCCTATCGGTTCTCTGATTGTGATTGCTGCAAGGCGCGCAGGTGCAGCAGAAATTGTAGCAACCGATATCACCGATCAAACCTTGGCGCGTACGCGTCAAGTAGGCGCCGATCACACAGTCAATATGGCCACGCAGCCCAATGGATTAGATGGATACAAGGCTAACAAAGGGTATTTTGATGTCTTGATTGAAGCCAGCGGAAATGAGCAAGCGCTTCGCGCTGGGTTTGAAGTTCTCAAACCGCGCGGTATTTTGGTGAATGTGGGTACAGGTGGAGAAATTTCTCTGCCACTTAATGTGTTGGTTGCTAAAGAATTTGATATGCGCGGCTCGTTTCGTTTTCACGAAGAGTTTGCATTGGCGGTTGAGTTAATGAACAAAAAATTAGTCGACGTCAAACCGCTCATCAGTCACAGCGTGCCATTCAGAGATTTTGAAAAAGCATTTGCGCTCGCTGCAGATCGCCATCAATCGATGAAAGTGCAACTCAATTTCTCTTAAGCGCGAACCACTTCGAGCAATCGATCAAGACCGCCCGTTTCGATAGCAATCATCGCTTGCTCACGCACCTTGGGCTTGGCGTGGTAGGCCACAGACACACCGCCTGCGTTTGCACAGGCCGCCATCATGGGTAAATCATTGGCGCCGTCGCCCATGGCAATCACTTGATGCATACCGATACCCAGATCAGTTGCAGTTTGTATCACCATGCGGCGCTTCTCTTCACCATCGCAAATATCGCCCCATGTTTGATCGATCATTTTTCCGGTGAGTAAACTGTCTTTGATTTCAAACACATTGCTTCGCGTGAAGTCAATGCCCAAGGTATCTCGCACGCGGTCAGAAAAAAAAGTAAAACCGCCGCTTACCAAAACAATTTTGAGCCCTGATTTTTTGCAAGCAATCACCAAATTTTGTGCGCCAGGATTGAGTTGAAGTTGGCGTTGATAAACCTCGATCAATGCCGATTCGGGCACGCCTTTTAAGAGCTGAACGCGTTGTCGCAAGCTTTCTTTGTAATCAGCGATTTCACCGCGCATCGCCGCTTCGGTGATGGCGGCCACTTGTGCTTTTCGACCCGCGGCATCTGCAACTTCATCGATGCACTCAATATTAATAAGCGTGGAGTCCATATCAAATGCAATCAATCGAAATTGATTCAAGGATAAGGGTGGTTCAAAATTTTGAACGTACAAACCAGCAGAGTATTCTTGAAGTGCCATGAGATTTATGAAGTAGAAATTGTTTGGGGTACGGGCTCGCCCAATGACCGCAAAATATCTCGCACCATTTGTGCACGATCTTTGGGATTGGGCAGTTCGCGTTCAATGCGAATCTTGTCGTTGCCTGCGAGTTTAATGTGTTTATTTTTTTGTACCAATAACAAAACTCGCATGGCATCGATGGGCGGATTGGCTTGAAAGCTAATGAGTGTGACGTGCGGCGTCGCGTCAACTTTAGCCACACCATAGGGTCTGGCTAAAACACGCAAACGATGAACGTCAATAAGCGTTTGTGTTTGTGGCGGTAATTTGCCAAAGCGATCGACAATTTCTTCAAGCAAATCGTCAATTTGTTCGGACTTTTTCGCTGTGGCTAATTTTTTATAAAAAGACAATCGCAAATGCACGTCGCCACAATAATCGTCGGGCAAGAGTGCAGGCGCATGCAAATTAATTTCGGTGGTCACATGCAATGGGCTGAGTAAATCGGGCTCTTCGCCATTTTTGAGTGCGCGAACTGCTTCAGAAAGCATCTCGTTGTACAACTGAAAACCCACCTCCATCATATTGCCGCTTTGATTTTCGCCCAGCACTTCGCCAGCGCCGCGAATTTCTAAATCATGCATGGCCAAATAAAAACCCGAACCCAATTCTTCCATTTGTTGAATCGCCTCCAAGCGTTGCGTGGCTTGCTTGCTCAAACTCTGTAAATCGGGTACTAACAAATAAGCGTAAGCTTGGTGGTGGCTACGACCCACGCGGCCGCGCAATTGATGCAGTTGACCCAATCCAAATTTGTCGGCGCGACTGATCAAAATCGTGTTGGAGGTGGGGACGTCAATACCGGTTTCAATGATGGTTGAACACAGCAAAATATGAAAACGTTGAGCCACAAAATCGCGCATGACTTGCTCTAACTCTCGCTCAGGCATTTGGCCGTGCGCAATTGCAATACGCGCTTCAGGTATCAGAATTTGTAAATTTTGTTTGCGATTTTCAATGGTTTCAACTTCGTTGTGCAAAAAATAACATTGACCACCGCGTTTGAGTTCGCGCAACACCGCTTCGCGAATCACGCCAGCTCCCTCCGTTCGCACAAATGTTTTGATCGCAAGTCGTCGTTGCGGTGCGGTGGCAATCACGCTCAAATCACGAAGTCCTTCCATGGCCATACCCAATGTGCGTGGAATCGGTGTGGCGGTTAATGTCAATACATCAACTTCTGCACGAATCGCTTTGATGGCTTCCTTGTGGCGCACACCAAAACGATGTTCTTCATCGATGATGAGCAATCCCAAATCTTTGTATTTCACTTGATCGCTGATGAGTTTGTGTGTGCCCACCACAATATCAATTTGACCCTCGGCCAAACCTGCAATAGCTGTTTTAATTTCTTTGACACTGCGAAAGCGACTCATCTCTGCAATGCGAACAGGCCATTTGGCGAAACGATCAACCAATGTTTGGTAATGTTGTTCAGCCAGCAAAGTGGTTGGCGCAAGAATGGCCACTTGTTTGCCTCCCATCACAGCGACAAAGGCCGCACGCAATGCTACTTCTGTTTTTCCAAATCCCACATCGCCACAAACCAATCGATCCATGGGACGAGGGCTGATCATGTCTTGAATGACTGCATGAATCGCCGAGCGTTGATCGGGCGTTTCATTAAATCCAAATGCGTTGGCAAACGTTTCATAATCTTGCGGGGTGTATCGAAACGCATGGCCACTGCGTGCCGCGCGTCTGGCGTAAATGTTGAGTAATTCGGCTGCTGCATCGCGCACTTGTTCGGCCGCACGACGTTTGGCTTTGTCCCATTGACCCGAGCCCAGTCGGTGCAAAGGCGCTTGATCGGGGCTCACACCACTGTAACGACTGATGAGATGCAATTGACTCACAGGCACATATAGTGATGTTTCGTCCGCATATTCCAAATGTAAAAATTCTTGCAATACAGGCAATCCGTCTTCACCTACGCCTTGCCCCATATTCATATTGATGAGGCCTTTGTAGCGACCAATGCCGTGCATGCTGTGAACCACAGGGTCACCCACTTGAAGTTCAGACAGGTCTTTTATCAAAGACTCAACGTCACTCACCTGTTCTTGTTTGCGACGGCGTCTCGAACTTGGACCCGCAGCAAACAATTCGGTTTCAGTGACTAAATCTATTTTGGCTTCAAGCCAAGTGAAACCCACTTGCAGCAAGCTTATTCCAATGCCAACAGGCTCTGTGCTTTCTAAAAATTCTTGTAATGAATCAAAGCTCGGCGGACTTAATCCACTGGCTCTTAAAAAATCAAGCAAACTTTCTCGTCGGCCATCGCTTTCGGCCACAATCAACATACGGCGTTTATTTATTTTTCGATGCGCATGCAAGCGATTGAGTGGATCGTCAGTGCCGCGCTCAACGGTTAATTCAGGAATTGGTTGAACCCATTCCATCTCTCGAGTCGCATCAGGAATTGTTTTAATTAAAAATTGCGCATGCAAATTCATGCGCGTAAAAAACTGCTCAGTACTTAAAAATAGATGAGCGGGTGACAAAACGGGTCGATCGGGATCACCTTGGCTCAAACGAAATCGATCTTGCGTGTCTTGCGAAAATCGTCCCAACACGGGCTCTAAATCACCGTGCAAGCCAATCACAGCATCTTCACCCAAGTAATCAAATACAGTGGCTGTCTCTTCAAAAAACAAAGGCAAATAATATTCAATACCCGATGTTGCAACGCCATTGCCCATATCTTTGTAGATGCGACTGCGTGTGGGGTCGCCCTCTAACAGTTCGCGCCAGCGACTTCTAAACATGGCTCGCGCCGCGTCATCCATTGGGAATTCTCGACCAGGAAGCAATCGGACTTCAGGAACAGGATACAAACTGCGTTGTGTATCGGGATCGAATGTGCGGATCGAATCTATTTCGTTATCAAATAAATCGACACGATACGGCACCAATGAGCCCATTGGAAACAAATCAATCAAACCGCCCCGCACCGAATATTCACCTGGACTCACGACTTGCGAGACATGGCTATAACCCGCCATGGTGAGTTGCTCTTTGAGTTTGGCTTCGTCTAATTTTTGTTTGACACGAAAATGAAACGTGTAAGCTGCTAAAAAAGAAGGCGGTGCCAAGCGATATAGCGCAGTGCTCGCGGGTATCAAAACCACATCGGCTTGACCTTGTGAAATGCGCCACAAAGTTGCTAATCGTTCGCTGATCAAGTCTTGATGAGGAGAGAATGTGTCGTAGGGCAGGGTTTCCCAATCGGGAAATAGCACGCATTGAAGGTCGGGCTCAAAAAACGCCATTTCATCCAATAAGCGTTGAGCGTCGGCGGCGTCTGAGGTAATGATGGCCACACGTTGGCCCGATTCACGGCGTTTGGCGCTCCATTGGGCCAATAAAAGGGCATCCGCGGATCCTGGTGGGCGGGCTTGAAGGAATCGTTTGCCGAGGGACAGGGGGGGAAATTGCATCAAAAAAGGCCAAAAAATAGCAAAGCCCCCTGTTTTGTCAACAGGGGGGTCTCGGCATGATTTTAGAATGCGTTGAAAAACAAGGGTTTTGATATGGTTGATCGGGAAGATTCTGTCTATGTGGTGGTGCCGTGCGCGGGTAATGGTTCGCGTGCGCAAACCGATAAACCCAAACAATACATGGTTTTGAATGATCAACCCTTGGTCATGCATACTTTGAATGTTTTTAGTGCAGTCAAAGGCATTGCAAAAGGTGTTTTAGTCGTGTCACCCGATGATGGATATATTGACTCTTTCATTCAAGAATTTCCACAACCGCTTTTTTCGGTGAGTTATACAGGTGGAGCAACGCGAACGGCCAGTGTTTTATCGGGACTGATGCAACTTCAAAAATTAGGCGCAAAAAATATGGATTGGGTTATGGTGCACGATGCGGCGCGGTGTTTAATCACAACCGATTTAATTGAATCATTGATGCGCGCTTGTCGTTCAGATGAGGTGGGTGGATTATTGGCGTTGCCTTTAGCCGATACGCTCAAATCAGAAACCAATGGACGTGTTTCATCGACATTGAGCAGATCGGATAAATGGTTGGCTCAAACGCCGCAAATGTTTCGACTCGGCCCATTGATGCAGGCCTTAAGCAATGATAATCAAACCGCGACTGATGAGGCGAGTAGTATGGAACTTTTAGGGCACTCACCCCTGCTGGTCAAGGGTGCTACATTTAATTTCAAAGTCACATTTGCCGAAGATTTTGATTTGGCTCGTGCCGTTCTTCAATCGCGACTCAAACACAATCAAGGTTTTAAAAAAGGTTCATCGTTATGACCCCCAATCAATTGAGAATTGGCCAAGGATGGGATATTCATGCATTAGTCGAAGGACGCCCATTGATCATTGGCGGCATAAACATCCCTTTTCATCTGGGGCTTGACGGCCATTCAGACGCCGATGTTTTGTTACACGCCATCACCGATGCGTTAATCGGTGCGGCAGGTTTGGACGATATTGGAAAACATTTCCCCGATACCAACTCTGATTATAAAGGCGCTGATTCTTGGGTCTTGTTGCAAAAAACGGGACACCTGCTTGCAAGTGCAGGTTGGGCAATTCAAAATATTGATAGCACAGTGATTGCACAAGCGCCCAAATTGGCGACCTACATTCCGCAAATGCAAGAAAGAATTGCTCAAGCTCTTAATTTGCAAATTTCACAAGTAAATGTGAAAGCCAAAACTGCCGAAAAATTAGGACCTGTGGGTGCGGGTCAAGCCATAGAGACGCAATCGGTTGTTTTGATTGGGTTGTATTGATTTTCAATGGCATCCAATGCGCTCACAATTTCACGAATCATTCGTTGATAATCTTTGTTCAAATTTAAAAATAAATGCATCATGTGTGCATCGATCATATTAAGTTTGGCTAATGATTGATTCGACTCATTGGCTTTGTGTGTTTCGGATAAGCCAAACAGCAAATCTTTTGGATTGACCCTGAGCCATTCGCTGAGCACTCTTAATTTGTCTTGCTTGGAGAGAGACGAGCCAATGAGCCAATTGCGAGCGGCGTGTGTCGTGATGCCGTTGCCCCAATAGCGCAAATTAAATTCATTGGCTAAAACCGTAGCAGACGTTTTAAATCCAGCCTGTCGCATGGCACTTCTGAGTCGATGCGCAAAAGCTTGGGTTTCGTGTTGATACACCATGTTTTTCATATAGTCCTTCTCATTCATTTTTTTAAACGAACACCAAGCATAAAAGATGAATTATTTTTAATCAATCACCCAAATGGGTGATGCGTGCATGCTTTTTATGGAACAAAGACGTAACCAACGCCCATACTGTTTGTATGAGCTGAGGTTCGGACGGATTTTTTTCAATTAATTTTCTTAAACGTGATACCTGCATATCCAAGCTTCTATCCAGCGCATGAAATGGTCTTTACCGATTGATGAGTGAAAGTTGGTCGCGATCAAGTGTGATATGCGGACAAGCAATCAAGGTGGTCAGTAGCAAATATTCATGCATTGTCAAAATTGTTGTTTTTCCATCTTTTTTAATTTCTCTGATAGAAGGATTAAAAATAACATCGCCTATTTCATAGATTTTTCTGGGCAGGGATGAATCTTCATGATTGAAACTCATTCGTCGATGGACCGCTTGCAAGCGCATTAACAATTCTCGGGGATGATAGGGCGGTTCTGTCGCAATAAGGATTCCCAGTTTTTTAGGGACGCTATAGGTAGTGTTTGGCATAGGGAAAATACACTACTGGTAGTAGGTAAGATTCTTCAAAATTCCTTATTGCGACAGAACCATGCGGGCTACCAAGGGATTGAAAAACGCGAGGAGGCTCAAGGCTTGGATGTTCAGTGGCATGTGGCCATGTGCCCGGGCAAGAGACGGGTGCTGGAAAAGACAACGTGCGTGGGTGCGTTGAAAGAGAAGCTTGAAAATCTCAAGGCCAGTGTCAGAGCCAAGGTTGAGCACCCGTTTCGGATGCTCAAGTGCCAATTCGGTTACCGCAAGACGCGCTACCGTGGCTTGGCCGAGAACACAGCGCAACGCATCACATTGTTTGCACTGAGCAATTTGTGGATGGTGAGGAAACGCATCTTGGGTGCGACTGGATGAGTGC
>SHXN01000112.1 GCA_009693305.1 Limnohabitans sp. | reverse complement strand
GATTAAGTGTCAGTTTGGTTACCGCAAGACTCGCTACCGTGGTTTGGCCAAGAACACGGCTCAACTGATCACGCTATTTGCACTGAGCAATCTGTGGATGGTGAGAAAACGCATCTTGGCCGCCAATGGGTGAGTGCGCTCAAAACGGGGCAAAAGCCCTCAGTGGGGGAAGAAATCGCTTGAAAATGCTCAAAAAGAGAGTGATTTTTCAATCAGGTCATAGAAAATTTCACATGGCGAAGATTTGTTGCCTGGGAACTCGTTTAAACTGAGTTTTTCAGACCATCCCTAAACTAATAGGCCATAGCAATAGCAAGGGAGTGAGCATCCAATCCAAAATCTCACCGAATAATGAACGCTGTTCACGCTGAAATAATTTCAAGATAAAAACAAAGCCGCATGTTGTGATGAGTTAATTGGAAATTTTTTCTAAAGAGTAGCCAAGGCCGCGCGCCGTTGCAATACGAATCGGGCCTTTTTGTATTTTTTTGCGTAAGCGATGAATATAAACCTCGATGGCGTTGTTGCTGACCTCTTCGCCCCACTCGCAAAGTCGCTCGACCAATTGATCTTTACTCACTAGCCTGCCCGTTCGTTGCAACAAAACTTCGAGCAAACCGAGTTCGCGCGCGGATAGTTTAATCATTTTGTCGTCAATCGCGGCGACTCTTCCTGTTTGATCATAAGTGAGCGGGCCGTGTTTGATGACCGAGGTCGAACTGCCCATGCCGCGCCGAGACAATGCTCGCACACGCGCTTCAAGTTCTTACAACGAAAAGGTTTTGCCATGTAATCGTCAGCACCGTAATCAAGACCTTTGACGCGTTCTTCCACGCTATCGGCGGCGGTCAAAATCAAAACGGGTAGCGAGTTGCCACGACTTCGCAATCGCTTGAGCACTTCGAGGCCGTGCATTTTTGGCAAACCCAAATCAAGAATTAACAAATCAAATTCGGTAGAGGTCATGAGCGCTGCATCGGCTTCCGTGCCACTTGCGACGTGGTCAACCGCGGGGCCCGACGAGCGCAAGGTGCGCAGTAAACCGTCGGCTAAAACTTGATCATCTTCTGCAATCAAAATGCGCATGGTTGTCTCCTGTGTATCCATTTATGGGGGTCATTCTAGACTTTGTTTTAACTTTGAATATACGCCTCTAGCCCCAAAGACACCACAGTAGCAACCTCAATACCAACCTCCTGTTTGAATTCGGCTTCGGCTTGTGCAACGGCTAATTCAAAGGCGCGTAGCCATGCTAAACCTGTTTGTGTAAAACAAACCAACTTGGCTCTTGCGTCACTGGGGTCGTTTTGTTTAATGACCAATCCCCATGCCTCGCATTGCGTTACCAAATCGCCGATGGCCTGTTTGGTCATGCCTGCACGACTGGCCAATTCATTGAGTCGAGAGCCTTTGAGCGATAGATGACGTGTGAT
The DNA here is from genome assembly GCA_009693305.1 of Limnohabitans sp. Taxonomy (GTDB): domain Bacteria; phylum Pseudomonadota; class Gammaproteobacteria; order Burkholderiales; family Burkholderiaceae_C; genus Limnohabitans. The sequence goes on along the minus strand of SHXN01000112.1, from coordinate 6,247 downwards.
GTGAATATGCGCGGCGCTCACTTGCGAGCGGGCTGCCAAATTGGACAAAGCCAAAGGCACGTCGATGTTGTGCGACATCAAATACAGTACGCGTTCGTCAAAGCGACGCATGGCGTGCCCTAGCAAACGGCCGAGATGAATTTGACTCCAGTCTTGTTGTTGGGGGTAGAATTGGATCACCTTTATATAGTAAGGCAAACTGACCAAAAAAGGCTTTACATCCTTCTATCTTTTGATTTAAAGTACTGGCCATGCATCCAGCCTGTGTTTTGAACCAGTGGATTTTGTTATTAACTTATTGAATTTAAAGGAAATCGATATGGACGCAGCCGTCAAATCCGCCGCTAACGCAAGCGAAAAGAGCAAAGCCCTTCAAGCCGCCTTGTCACAAATTGAAAAACAATTTGGCAAAGGCACCATCATGCGCTTAGGCGCTGATGAAGTCATTGAAGACATTCAAGTGGTTTCAACTGGCTCCTTAGGGCTTGATATTGCCCTAGGCGTCGGTGGTTTACCACGTGGACGCGTAATCGAAATTTATGGCCCAGAGTCATCAGGCAAAACAACGCTCACATTGCAAGTCATTGCAGAAATGCAAAAACAAGCAGGCAACTGCGCATTCATCGACGCCGAACATGCACTCGACGTGCAATACGCACAAAAACTTGGCATCAATTTACAAGAACTGCTTATATCACAACCCGACACGGGCGAACAAGCACTCGAAATCGTCGATAGCTTGGTTCGATCAGGTGCTGTTGATCTCATCGTGATTGACTCGGTTGCGGCGCTCACGCCAAAGGCCGAACTCGAAGGTGAAATGGGAGACTCCTTACCTGGTTTGCAAGCGCGACTCATGAGTCAAGCATTACGCAAACTCACCGCCACCATCAAAAAAACCAATTGCATGGTTATTTTCATCAATCAAATTCGCATGAAAATTGGCGTTATGTTTGGTTCACCAGAAACAACAACAGGTGGCAATGCGCTAAAATTCTATGCCTCTGTTCGTTTGGATATTCGTCGCACAGGCACCATCAAAAAAGGTGAAGAAGCCATTGGCAACGAAACCAAAGTCAAAGTGGTTAAAAACAAAGTGGCACCGCCCTTTAAAACAGCTGAATTCGATATTTTGTTTGGCGAAGGCATCAGCAGACATGGCGAAATTATCGACATGGGTGTAGAGGCCCGCATCATCGACAAGTCGGGTGCATGGTATGCCTACAACGGCGAAAAAATTGGACAAGGTCGTGACAACGCGCGTGAATTCTTGCGCGAAAACACAGCGCTTGCATTCGAAATAGAAAACCGTGTGCGTGAGTCTTTAGGAATTCCTTTGCTCGCACAAGACGTTGCAGAGGCTTAAGTCCTGCTGTGATGCGCGCGCCAACTCTGTCTCTCAAAGGGCGCGCGCTTCGATTGCTTGCGCAACGTGAACACTCACGCTATGAGTTAGAACAAAAACTCAAACCACACGAAATGCAAGAAGGCGAATTAAAAAAAGCCCTTGACACCTTAGAAGAAAAAATCTTTATCAGTGAGTTGCGCGTGATGGAGTCTGTTGTTTACCAAAAAGGCGTCAAGCTTGGCGCCCTACGCATCAAACAAGAATTACAAAATAAAAAAATCGCGCAGCCATTCATTGCGCAGGCGATGGCTGAACTTAAAGAAACCGAATTGTCACGAGCACAAAAAGTATGGCAACAAAAATATGGCGAACCCGCCAAAGACAACAAAGGAAAAGCAAAGCAAATTCGATTTTTATTAAGCCGAGGATTTGACGCGCAAGTGATTCGAAAAATAATTCCCGACGTTGATCGTTATGACGGTGATTTCAGCGCCACCTATGACTAAAGCCCCAGCATCAATTTCAAATTTTGTACTGCTGCACCGCCAGCGCCTTTGCCTAAGTTATCCATTCTTGCAATCAAAACTGCATGACGATAAGTTTCGTTGGCAAAAACACGCAACTCCATCAAGTTGGTGTTGTTTAACGCCGTCGCACTCAACTTCAAATTGGATGTGGGCTCGCAAACTTTGACATAAGGCTCGTGCGGATCATTGCTCAGCGCATAGTGTTTTAAAAGTGCATCATGCAAATCAGCAGCTTTGGGTTTGCTAGGTAAAGCATCCAAATGCAAAGGCAAATGAACCAACATGCCTTGATCAAAATTACCAACCGATGTAATAAAAATGGGCCGGCAGGTTAAACCAGAATAAGCCATGATTTCTGGCAAATGTTTGTGGGACAAGCCAAGGGCATAAGACTCAAACAAAGGCGCTTGACCCGTTTCATGAGCCTCAATCATGCTGCGCCCCCCCCCCGAATAACCACTGATAGACGGCAAACTGAGCGCAAAATCCTTTGGAATCAACCCTGCATCAACCAAAGGCCGAATCAGCGCAATCGCGCCAGTTGCGTAACAGCCTGGATTGGCGACCCTTTGAGCGCTTGAAATGGCTTGACGTTGGCTAGTCGTCATCTCCGCAAACCCAAAAACCCAGTCTTTTTGGGTGCGGTGCGCGGTTGAGGCATCGATGATTCGTGGTTTTTTACCCTCAATCGTGTCAATCATGGCAACTGATTCGCGTGCGGCATCGTCGTGTAAGCACAAAATCGCCAAATCGGCTTGAGCCATCAACGATTGTTTTGTTGCTGAATCTTTACGCAATTCATGGGGGATGCTTATCAATTCGACATTCCGCAACAATGCCAGACGCTCCCGAATCTGCAGACCCGTTGTACCAGCCTCGCCGTCAATGAAAACCTTTGGCATGTGTAGACTCTCAAAATCTTGGTGAAATTGTCCCAACTGTAAGTGAATGAACAGTTTGGTGCAACGCAACATGATACATTTCACGCCGGCTGATGGCATTCTTTCAGCTGATTTTTGTTGTGATTGAATCCATTTGAAACAACTCAAACCTTTCCCAAGAGAGCGCTTATGAAAATTCATGAATACCAAGGCAAGGAAATCTTGCGTCAATTTGGTGTACCCGTACCGCAAGGCATTCACGCCTTCACCGTTCAAGAAGCTGTTGAAGCGGCACAAAAACTCGGTGGGCCAGTTTGGGTGGTCAAAGCACAAATCCATGCGGGGGGCCGTGGCAAAGGCGGTGGCGTCAAGCTTGCGCGCTCCATTGATGAAGTCAAAAAATTGGCAACAGAAATTTTAGGCATGCAACTCATTACGCATCAGACAGGACCGATGGGACAAAAAGTTAGGCGTCTTTTAATTGAAGATGGCGCAGATATTAAAAAAGAATATTACGCATCGTTGGTAACTGATCGCGGCACACAAAAAGTGGCCTTGATGGCGTCTTCTGAAGGCGGCATGGACATTGAAGAAGTATCACATGCAACGCCAGAAAAAATTATCAAAGAATTTATTGATCCATTGATTGGATTGACCGATGCAGATGCGACAAAAATTGCAAATGGAATTGGTGTTCCAAGTACATCCACAGCACAAGCTGTTGACGTGTTCAAAAAATTGTATCAGGTTTACATGCAAACGGATGCGTCATTGGTCGAAATCAATCCTTTGATTCTCGAGGGCAATGGCAATATCAAAGCACTCGACGCAAAATTTAATTTTGATAGCAACGCGTTGTTTAGACATCCAGAAATTGTCGCCTTGCGCGACCTTGATGAAGAAGACTCAGCAGAAATTGAAGCTTCAAAATTTGATTTGGCCTATATCAGTTTGGATGGAAATATTGGCTGTTTGGTCAATGGTGCAGGCTTGGCCATGGCAACCATGGACACCATCAAATTATTTGGCGCTGAGCCGGCTAACTTTTTAGACGTGGGTGGCGGCGCCACCCCAGAAAAAGTGACCGAAGCATTCAAGATCATGCTTAAAAACCCAAAAGTAAAAGCCATCTTGGTTAATATTTTTGGTGGAATTATGAAATGCGACACGATTGCGCATGGCGTTATTACCGCATGTAAAGCCGTCAATTTAACGGTGCCATTGGTGGTGCGAATGAAAGGCACCAACGAAGATTTAGGCAAAAAAATATTGGCAGATTCTGGCCTTCCTATCATCAGTGCAGACACCATGGCACAAGCGGCACAAAAAGTGGTTGCTGCACTAAAATAAGGAATACAAATGTCAATCTATATCAACAAAAATACCAAGGTCATCACACAAGGCATTACTGGTAAGACCGGTCAATTTCATACTGAAAAATGTCAAGAATATGCCAATGGAAAAAATTGTCTCGTTGCAGGCGTGAATCCCAAAAAAGCTGGAGAATCGATTTTTAATATTCCAATCTATGCGTCCGTCAAAGAAGCCGCGCAACAAACAGGTGCAACAGTTTCTGTGATTTATGTGCCACCTGCTGGCGCGGCAGCGGCCATTTGGGAAGCAGTTGAAGCAAACTTGTATTTGGCTATTTGTATCACCGAAGGTATACCCGTTCGTGACATGCTCGAAGTGCGTAACAAAATGCACGCCAAAGACGCTGTGGGTGGAAAACGCACCTTGTTGCTAGGCCCCAATTGCCCTGGTTTTATTACGCCCGATGAAATCAAAATCGGCATCATGCCAGGACACATTCACCGCAAAGGTCGTATCGGTGTTGTTTCTCGCTCAGGCACACTCACCTATGAGGCGGTTGCACAACTCACCGAAATTGGCTTGGGACAATCCAGCGCCGTGGGCATTGGTGGCGACCCAATCAATGGATTGAAGCACATTGATGTCATGAAAGCATTCAATGATGACCCTGAAACAGACGCTGTCATCATGATTGGCGAAATTGGCGGCCCCGATGAGGCGCTAGCCGCGCAGTGGTGTAAAGCCAATATGAAAAAACCCATCGTTGGCTTTATCGCGGGTGTCACGGCACCCGCAGGCAAGCGAATGGGCCACGCAGGCGCTCTTATTTCTGGCGGCGCCGATACAGCGGAGGCCAAAATGGCCATCATGGAGGAGTGTGGCTTTAAGGTCACGCGCAATCCTTCAGAGATGGGCAAGTTGCTAAAGGCTTTGTTGTAATCCATCAAAGATATCCGCATTTCTACGAACAGTTGATATGCCCATCGGGCGTTAAACTGTTCGGCTGCGTGGCTTTGAGCTTTTTGCCACTGTGATTGCTATTTATATTTGGAGAAAACCGCATGGAATTAATTCAAAGCGCTGATTTTTGGATCGGACTGCTCAAAATCATTTGGATCAATATTATTTTGTCGGGCGATAACGCCGTGGTGATTGCATTAGCTGCACGCGGTCTACCACCACATCAACAACAAAAGGCTGTTCTTTTTGGTTCAGGTGTAGCAGTTGTGCTCAGAATTGCATTAACGGTTGTGGCCGCATGGTTGATGGAAGTCAAAGGCCTGCAAATTGTGGGCGGTCTTCTTTTGTTGTGGATCGGCGCTCAATTGATGGCCGAAGAAGAAAAGTCAGAAGATGAGGCAAAAGAGCACGATGGATTGATGTCTGCGATTCGAACGATTATGATTGCTGATTTGGTGATGAGTTTGGACAACGTGATTGCGGTTGCCGCTGCTGCCAAAGGATCCATGTTGTTATTGATATTGGGATTGGCCACCAGTATTCCGTTGGTTATTTTTGGCAGCACACTCATGATCAAACTGATGGAACGGTATCCTGTGATTATTGTTTTGGGTGCGGCACTCATTGGTTGGGTGGGCGGCGACACCATCATCAGCGATGTGTTGCTGACCGAAGTGCGCGGTGACTATCCTTGGATTCATTATGTGTTTGCTACTTTGGGCGCCGTTGCAGTAATTGCTTGGGGTAAATTTTCTAAAAAATCGCATCCACCCGAAGAAGAGAAAAGCACTTAATTTCAAACCTCAACTCAAAGGTTGAACGCGTGTACATCAGAAGATGTGCGCTTGTTCAACCTTTTTGTTTTGGAGGCGAAGATGTCGCAATGGATTCGTTATTCGCAGTGGGGTTTTAGTTTAATTGAGTTGATGATTGTGGTGGCCATCATTGGCATCTTGGCTTCAATTGCACTGCCCGCCTATTAAGATTACAGCGTGCGTGCGCGTGTGAGTGAAGGCATTATTTTGGGTGCAGCAGCCAAGGCCGACATGCAAGATGTTTTAAGCTCGGGCGTAAGCTTCCCTGTCAAGTAGACAAATTGAAATTAGAGATTCCGGTTTTAAATTCCCTAGTCATGAACTCCAGCGGAGTGGCATTTCCTAGGGAGTCATGTGGACGGCACTCGTTGTAATCCACCACCCAAATGTCTGCAGCCTCTT
>SHXN01000111.1 GCA_009693305.1 Limnohabitans sp. | reverse complement strand
ACCGCACCCAATATACCTGAACTAACTGCAAATATGGCCGTTAATGTAGGTGAAGCATGAATGCGTTCCGCCACACCGATTGCAATGGGTGCGGTAACCGATTTAGCCCATAGCCCTCTTACCAATGCCTCATCGATGTGCATGATTTTGACTACACCCACAGCAGTCGCAATGGATGTGACGCCCCCCGCAATCAATGCCAACAGCAAAACACCCACGCGCGAACGCAAGGACTCAAATCCTTTGTAAATAGGAATAGCCAAAGAAACAGTTGCAGTTCCTAATAAAAAATGTACGAACTGCGCGCCTTCGAAATATTTGGTATAGGGCATATTAAGCGCAGTAATGGCAATGGCAACCACAATCACGGCAATTAAAACTGGATTAGTCAGTGGGTGACGCTGGGATTTTTCGTAAATCGACAAACCCAGCAAATACGCACTGAGCGTAAGTACCAAAGCAAGCAACGGACTGCCTGATAGATAAACCCAAATTTCTATCATGGGTGGCAAGGTATCAGACATGATGATCTTGCTCCATCACAGATGGCGACATGAACTTCAAGACACATGATGTGACTGCCACTGTTGCAATTGTGCTGACGAGCAATGCGGCAGCTACACCCCAAGCATGCGTTTGCAACAAAGGCAAATACAAAACCACACCCACAGTGGCAGGAATAAAAAGCAAACCCAAATGTTGCAAGATAGAACTACCAACCAGATCAATTGATGCGGGTACACGTCCACGAATGAATAGAAAAATCAATAAAAAAACCAAGCCGATGACGGGGCCCGGTATGAGTGAAAAATAAAATGCGAAAACAACTCACCCAATGATTGAAATATAAATAGGAAAACCAAACCTTCAATCATTTTTTCTCCGGACCACTGTGTGTCACGGCTCCTAATCTAGCAGGCGAAACCAAGCGCGCATATTTTTCAAGAACACCTGACAAATATGGTCTAACCCGACTCTCACTTTCTTTTTTTCTTTGAAGCCACAATGCTTCATCCACTAACACATCTAAAGTTGCGTTGTGGGTATCCAATCGAATGCGATCGCCATTTTTTAACCAGGCAATCGGGCCATTATCCGCCGCTTCAGGCCCGATATACCCCACCATCATGCCGCGCGTTGCACCAGAAAAACGACCGTCGGTGAGTAGCGCTACTTTTTCACCCATGCCTTGTCCGTAGACCAACGCAGTGACACCTAGCATCTCCCGCATCCCTGGACCCCCTTTGGGCCCTTCATTGCGAATAACCAATACATCGCCCTCTTTGTATTGACGTGCAGACACCGCTTCAAAAGCTTCTTCTTCATTTTCAAACACACGAGCCGTTCCTTCAAACACACGTTGTTTGAGTCCAGCCACTTTGATCAAAGCACCATCAGGCGCAAGATTACCACTGAGCACAACGAGTCCACCACTGCTTGAGAGTGCCTGTGCAAGACTCTTAACAACCGCACCATCAGGTGCAGTTACATCACTCAATGATTGCGCCAAGGTATGACCCGATAGTGTGAGTGCATCGCCATGTAAAAAACCACCATCGAGTAAAACTTTTAATACCGATTGAACACCGCCTACACGGTACAAATCAACGGCTAAATATTTTCCGCCTGGTTGCAAGTCTGCAATCAATGGCGTTCGTTCAAACACCTTGGCAACATCTTCTAATGCGAATGAAATACCTGCTTCATGCGCTACCGCAGGCAAATGCAAACCTGCATTGGTTGATCCACCTGTTGCGGCAACTGCAGCAGCAGCGTTTTCTAAAGATTGCCGCGTGACGAGATCACGCGGCAATGGGCCTCCCTGACGAACAATTTGCGTCACGCGCCGACCAGCCATTCGCGCCAACGCTAATCGTTCGCTATAAACAGCAGGCATCATGGCCGAACTAGGCAATGCAAGACCCAATGTTTCTGCAACCATCGCCATGGTGTTGGCTGTGAATTGACCCGAACATGAACCCACAGTAGGTGAACATGCTTTTTCGAGTCCCAATAAATCTGCTTCAGACATTTGTCCTGCAATCACCGAGCCCACTGCCTCATAGGCAGACAATATTGTCACATCGCGCCCCTGCCATTGACCGGGCAACATCGCACCACCATACACAAATACACTGGGGCAATTAAGTCGCACCATCGCCATCAACACACCAGGCAATGTTTTGTCACAACCTGCAAAGCCAACCAAACCATCATAGGCGTGCGCGGTAATGACTGCTTCAATCGAATCTGCAATGAGTTCACGCGAAACCAAACTCATGCGCATACCAGGATGGTTCATCGACACACCATCGGATACAGAGATGGTGGTGAAAGGCACTGGAATGGCTTGTTCAGACGCAACGCCTAAACGCGCTTCGTCGGCTTGTGGGCCCAATGATTTGGAACACGGTGTATTGTCCCCATTTTGGCTCACAATGCCAATCATGGGCTTGCCAAAATCTTCGTCACCCAAACCCAGTGCACGCAAAAAAGCGCGATGCGGTGTGCGATCCATGCCCTCAACAATGCGCGCAGAATTAAGTTTGTCTTGCGGTTTAAAAATACGCGGCTGGTCTGAACTCATGTCATCACTTTCTAATTTTGATATTGTTGCCAAAGATAATGAACAAATGATGTTACATCTTGGTGGTGAATATTTCTATCGTCTTTGAGACCGAGCGCAATGCCTCGTTTAAATTGAGTTTGCAATGGCCACGCACCAAATTGTTGTTGCAAACCGTTTTGTACTTGGTAATGAATACGTGAAGCGATGTTTGAATCGATGTGCGTCATCGCTTGAACCAATTGAGCAACCGTTACTGTCCACGATGGCGCATTGACCCAACAACCATGGCCTGACATCACGCCAAGCCACTGCTCTGCATCCATCCACAACAATTGCAACAATTGATCAATCGCTGTTTGCATACTCATGATCCAAATACTTGCTTCTTTAGAAACGGGACATACATAATTACGACCCGATAACGGCTCTCTGAGTAAATCGCTGTTAAAACCAGACAATGCACCGTTGTGCAATGGCGGTCGTATCACCACACCCGACAAGCGCAACGCACGCGCGTCGATTTCACCACGCCGACTCAAATCATTGAGCATCATCTCGATCATTCGCTTTTGCACGCCATAACTCAAACTTGGTGTGCTGTAAGTCTCTTCAGTGATTTGCGATGGCAATGGCACACCATAAACAGCAATCGAACTACTCATGACCCAGCGTACTTTGTGTTGATGCATCAGCCATTGCTGTCGACAACGGTGGAGTAAATCCATACTTGCTTGCACGTTCACACGTTGACCCAAAGACCAGTCTTCTTCTGCCCGTCCACTCACAATACCCGCTAAATGCATGACGGCATCGATGGGGTTTTCAAATAGTGTGGATTGCAATTGAGGGTCTGATAAATCACCTATAATACATGTGCATTGTGGATGTTGATACTTACCTTCTAAAGTGTCAGTCAAAATCAATTTTGTTGGCGTTGACATTGGATTGCACAATTGACGCACCAATGCGTGACCCAGAAAGCCAGATGCACCTGTTACCAGTATCCGATTTAATTTTTTCTGATTCAATGGGTGAGTCACCAAGAGATCTTGTGGTTTGCCCTAGGCAAAATGCCATCTTATACTGTCTACAATGCTACGAGTTTTACCTTGAAATAAAACATGGAGTCTTTTATGAAATCCACCCTTCAAAACCTAGCCAAATTTTGTGCGGCAATTGCCCTCTTGGGGTCCACCCAATTGCAAGCGCAAACCGTTATCAACATGTCAAGCTGGGTGCCCCCCACTCATTTACTCACCAAAGATGTGATGTTGGGTTGGGCCTCTGCAGTTGAAAAGGCTACCAATGGTCGCGTTAAAGTTCAAATGCTTCCCAAGCACCCTGTCGCCCCTCCCGGCACATTTGACGGTGTTCGCGATGGATTGATGGATGTGTCTTTCGTAACAGCAAGTTACACTCCAGCGCGTCATCCACTACCTCTCCTAGCCGAACTGCCTGGTTCAGGCCAAACGGCAGAAATTAATTCAGTCGCGTACAACCGCATTCACTGGAAATATTTACAACAAGCCAACGAATACAAAGGTGTTAAGTTGTTAGCTGTTTTCACGCACGGTCCCGGTCAAATGTTTTCTGTCAAAAAACCAGTGACCTCAGTTGCTGATTTGGCGGGTATGAAAATCAGAAGCGGTGGTGGCATCTCCGAAGCCTCAGCCAAAGCACTAGGTGCTTCTCCATTGGTCAAGCCTTCTGTTGAATCCTATGAAATTCTCTCATCAGGCATTGCTGATGGTACCTTTTTCCCATCTGAATCTGTAAAATCATTCAACCTTGATAAAGTGGTTAAACACGCCACTTATTTTCCTGGTGGTTTTTATTCGTCATCATTTGGTTTTTTCATGAATGAAGATAAATGGAATTCATTGTCCAAACAAGACCAAGACGCCATCACATCTGTTTCAGGTGAATCATTCGCTCGCTTAGCTGGCAAAGCCTGGGATGCCGCTGACAAAGCAGCGTATGACGCCTTAAAAGCAGCTGGCGTCGCGATGGTCGATGCAAGTCCTGCTTTCGTTGCCGATGTGCGCAAACGCACCGAGCCACTGTCCAACGACTGGATTAAGGCAGCGAATGCAAAAGGTATCGATGGCACCAAGGTATTGACCGAGTTTCACGAAGAAATCAAACGCGTAGCGGCGGGTCGATGAACCTTGTTCATTGTTTGATTGATCTATGTTGTTGAATCAAAAAACGCCCATGCAAATACTCGAATTCATCAGTGCATTCGTTTTGTTTGCATTGATGAGTATCACAACTATTGATGTGATTGGGCGTTATTTTTTCAATGTTCCTTTGCTTGGCGGGTTAGAAATGACGGAGATGGCATTGGCTTTGCTCATCTACACCGCCCTGCCCTTGGTAACTGCGCGACGCGAACACATTGTCATCGACACGCTGGATTCATTGATGGGTCCTGCAGTCAAACAATTTTTGAATAAGCTCGCTGACATCGTATGTGCATTTGTTTTTTTAGGCATCGGCTATTTAATTTTTAATCGTGCTAAGCGCATTGCCAATTATGGCGACACCACCAATGTGTTACATATTCCACTGGCGCCCGTTGCCTTTGTCATGGCATTCATGATTGTTGCAACTGCACTCATTCAATTCGTATTGATTTTCACGCCCCGTGCTGAAACATCCGATATCGGTCCTACCACCACTTGATTCGTGATTGAAAGTAAGCCATGACTGAAGCAATCATTGGCCTCCTCGCTATGCTGATGCTGTCGATGATTCGAATACCCATTGCGATTTCCATGGGCTTGATGGGCTTTTTGGGTTTATGGTGGATGCGTGGCGTGATGCCATCCATGGCATCGGTCACATCCACTGTTTATGAGTCAGGTTTTCAATACACACTATCAGTTGTTCCTTTGTTTATATTGATGGGCAACTTGGTCACACGCGCTGGGATGTCCAACGAACTTTACCGATTAGCTTACACGTTCATTGGTCATTTGCGTGGTGGTTTGGCAATGGCCACTGTATTGGCTTGTGCAGGCTTTGGTGCCATCTGCGGTTCATCCATCGCCACTGCCGCCACCATGACCAAAGTGGCCTACCCCTCTATGAAAAGCAATGGCTATTCAGATGAGCTTTCTGCAGGCACGATCGCAGCCGGTGGGACCTTAGGCATCTTGATACCACCATCGACCATCATGGTGATTTATGGCCTGGTGACAGAGACCAACATCGGCAAACTGTTTGCAGCAGGATTGATTCCTGGATTATTAACAGCAGCGCTCATGTGCCTCACTGTTTCTTATCTCACATGGCGCCATCCCACATGGGGACCTGGCGCACAACGCTCATCATGGCGCGAGCGTTGGGATGCCTTCAAACATGTGTGGGCAGTTGCATTGCTGTTTGTCATCGTGATGGGTGGCATCTATGGTGGTGTTTTCACAGCAACCGAAGGTGCAGGTATCGGTGCATTTGGCGCCTTATGCATCGCTTTGAGTCGCAAAACATTAAGCTTCAACATATTTTTAGAACTATTGGTCGATAGTGCACGTACTACTGGCATGCTTTTTATGATTTTGGTGGGCGCGCTTGTGTTTGGTAATTTCATCAACTTCACTTCCATGCCCGCCGAATTACGTAACTTTGTGATGTCTAACAATATCAGTCCTACTATGGTGATGATTACCATCTGCGTCATTTATGTTTTGCTTGGAACAGCCATGGAAGAGTTATCCATGATTCTTCTCACCATACCCGTATTTTTTCCGTTGGTAGTAGGCATTGGTATGGACCCTGTTTGGTTTGGCGTCATCATTGTGTTAGTAGTGATGATTGGACTGATTAGCCCGCCTGTGGGCATGAATATGTTTGTAGTTAAAAACATGTTGCCGCATCTCTCAACAAGTATTATTTTTAAAGGCGTGATGCCTTTTGTTTATTGTTTAATTGTGGTGCTTGCATTGATTATTGCGTTTCCCTCCATTGTTATGTTGTTGCCAAAACTTTTAAAAATATAGAGTTATTATTATAAATGCGTTCTAACTGTCCATAATTCAGGAAACAATACAACATCCAATTTCTTTTTTAAATAGCCAACACCACTTGTTCCACCTGTCCCTCTTTTAAAACCAATAACCCTCTCAACTGTTGTCACGTGCCTAAATCGCCAAGTACGAAATAAATCTTCTAGGTCGGTTAATTTTTCACCCAATTCATACAAATCCCAATATGTCTCAGGCGATTGATAAATCTGAAGCCATGCCCGCTCTACTTGGTCGCTGGGTGCGTAGGGTTGAGTCCAATCCCGATTTAAATATGAATCTGGAATTTGCAATCCATTTCTAGATAGCAATCTTAAGGTTTCGTCATATAAAGATGGCTTGTTAAGCGTTGCTTGCAGTTGATCAAACCAATCTTTAAAGTGAAAGTATGGCTTGATCATAATCAAATTTTTATTACCCAGTATAAATTCAATTCTTCTATATTGAAAACTCTGAAACCCGCTTGAATTTGCTAAAGCGGGTCTAAATTTACTGTACTCTGATGGAGTCATACTTGATAACACGTCCCATGACTGAACCAACTGAGACATCACCTTACAAACGCGCGATAACATTTTTAGGGCTTCACATAATTGATCATTAGAAATGCAGTGGACAGTTTCATTCAACTCATGAAGTATCAATTTCATCCATAGTTCGCTGGTTTGATGCTGAATAATAAAAAGCATTTCATTGTGATTCATTGATAATAGTTTTTGTGAATTAAGTAAACCATTTAAATTTAAATAATCACCATAACTCATCTCATTACTAAAATTAAGCAAAGCACCGTCAACCAAATGATCGCTATCTTTTGAATCAAAAGGACATTCCATCATTAAATCTCCATTCATTAATTAAGTAACTTGCTTAATTTTTTTAAATCGCACGTCTTGCCATTCACCTGTTTCTAAAATATTTTTTAAGATGGCAACTGCATGCCAAATATCCTCATATCCCACATAAAGCGGTGCAAAACCAAACCGCATCAAATCAGGCTCTTCGACTGTGCCATTGCCCAATCGAAAATCACCAATCACATTCCGTTCGATTAAGGCCTGCATGATTAAATAAGAATTCATTTCACA
>SHXN01000110.1 GCA_009693305.1 Limnohabitans sp. | reverse complement strand
GGAGGCATTTCGGTGGAGGCGGTAGCGTGATGGCGCATCAGTGACAATCGGGTTTGTTTCTATTACAAGTGAGATTGTGCCTGTGTCTACACCTACCCATCCATTAACCCCCTCGGTCGCCCTTCCCACCGATCAAGAATTGGTACTGAAGGTTATTCCCATGCCCGCTGATTGCAATGCCAGTGGGGATATTTTTGGTGGCTGGGTGATGGCACAAGTCGACTTGGCGGGCGCGGTTTTACCAGCGCGGTATGTGCAAGGTCGGATGGCCACGGTCGCGGTCAATGAATTTATTTTTAAATAACCCGTGAAGGTGGGCGACATTTTGAGCTTTTTTTCAAAAGTCTCTCGTATTGGCAACACGTCTATCACGGTCAGCGTTGAAGTGTATGCGGAGCGTTTTTCGTCACAACGTCAATACCTGAAGGTTACGCAAGCCAATTTGACTTATGTGGCCATTGATGACGAAGGCAAACCTCGCCCCATTCCAAAAAAATAATCGATCAAAGTTTGGAAAAATCGGGCTTGCGTTTTTCCATGAATGCACCAAAGGCCTCACGTGCCGCAGGTTCGCGCAACATGAGACTAAAAATAGCGCCCTCTTCTTTCATGCGCAACAACACTTCTTCTGTTTGATTGGATTTGAGTAAACGCTTGGTTGCAATCAATGCACTCGTGGGCTTGGCGGCCAAACGTGCGGCTTGTTTTTGCGCATAGGCATTGACTTCAGAGGGAGGCAAAACACGATTGACCAAGCCCACTTCCAACGCGGCTTCTGCCAAAAAAGGGTCTCCCATCAGCAACACTTCGGCGGCACGGTGATAGCCCAACATGCGCGGCACCAACAAACTGGAAGCCGCTTCTGGGCACAATCCCAAATTAACAAAAGGCATGGAAAAAGTGGCGTTGTCACCTGCATAAACCAAATCGCAATGAAAAAGCAATGTGGTGCCAATGCCAACTGCAGGACCACAAACCGACGCAATCATCGGCTTTGAAAAACTTGCAATGCCTTTTAAAAAATGAAAAACAGGCGCTTCTTCGTTTGATGCTGACGTATTTAAAAAGTCACCAATGTCATTGCCAGCACTAAAAATAGTTTCATGCCCTTGAAACACCAACACGCGCGTTTCTTTGCTTTGTTCGGCCTCCAAAATGGCAATCGCCATATCACTGTACATGCTTGATGTGATGGAATTTTTTTTGGCGACCCGGTTGAGTGTGATGGTTAGAACGCCTTGATCAAAATGGGTGAGTACGTCGCTCATGAAAAATCCTTGTTTGATTAAATAGAGGAACGGCTTAAGGTTTATAGATCAAAAACATGCTGCGCCTCCATCAGCACATCACTGCCTGCACGCGCTGTTTGCATGAGCATAGCGGTTTCTGGCAATAATTTTGCAAAATAAAATTTAGCAGTTTCAATTTTAGCTTTGTAAAACGGATCCGCATTGCCTACAGCCATTTGTTGGAGCGCAACTTGCGCCATGCGCGCCCAAAAGTATGCAAACACCAAATGGCCCGCCACACGCAAATAATCAACGGCGGCAGAACCCACTTCATCGGCGTTTTGCAGGGCCTTGAAACAAATCTCTGTGGTGAACTGCGTCATTTGTTGACCCAGTTGAGCAAGCGGTTTGATAAAAATTTGCATCTCTTCGTTATCGGATTCATCGCTGACCAACTGCGCAATTAATTTGCCAAATTTTTTAAGCGTTGCGCCTTGATTACTCAATACTTTTCTGCCTAATAAATCCAAACTTTGAATCGTATTGGTGCCCTCGTAAATCATGTTGATGCGCGAATCGCGTAAGTATTGCTCCATGCCCCACTCACGAATAAATCCATGGCCTCCAAATACTTGCAAACAAGCAGAAATTGAAGTCCACCCATTGTCTGTGATAAAGGCTTTGACGATGGGTGTGAGTAAGGCCACCAATTCGGCTGATTCTTTTCTATTGGCTTCATCGGGGTGGTTGAGTTCTTTGTCTATCAACAATGCGCAATACAAACTCAATGCGCGACCACCTTCTGCATATGCTTTTGCAGTGAGTAGCATCTTGCGCACATCGGGATGCTCCAAGATGCTGTCAGCGGGTTTGGTTGGTTGCTTCACGCCTGTGAGACTGCGCGATTGAGTGCGGTCTTTGGCATACGCCAAAGCATTTTGATACGCCACCTCAGTAAGACCTAATGATTGCATGCCAACACCAATGCGTGCCGCATTCATCATCACAAACATTGCGGCCAATCCTTTGTTGGGTTCGCCCACCAATGTACCAACAGCGCCATCTAAAGACATTTGACATGTGGCACTGCCGTTGATGCCCATTTTGTGCTCAAGCGCTGTGCAATAGATAGGATTGCGCTCGCCTAAAGTTCCATCGGCTTGAATATGAAATTTGGACACGATGAATAAACTAATTCCTTTGCTGCCAACTGGCGCATCGGGCAATCGTGCGAGCACGAGATGCACGATATTAGGTACGAAATCATGATCGCCAGAGCTGATGAAAATTTTGTTGCCTGTGAGTTTGTATGTGCCGTTGGCTTGTGGCTCTGCTTTGGTTTTGATCAAACCCAAATCGGTTCCACAATGCGCTTCGGTTAAGCACATGGTGGCGGTCCATTCCCCGCTGGTGAGCTTATGCAAATACATCTCTTTTTGGGCGGTTGTGCCGTGCGCATGAATGGCTTCATAAGCACCGTGCGTTAAACCAGGATACATGGTCCAAGCTTGATTGGCACTGTTGAGCATTTCATAAAAACATTGATTGACAACGATGGGCAAACCTTGGCCACCATAACGCGGATCACAACTGAGCGCTGGCCAACCACCTGCTACATATTGCGTAAAGGCTTGTTTGAAACCATCTGGCGTTTTGACTTCATGCGTTTGGTGATTGAGTTGACAACCCTGCTGGTCGCCGACAGCATTGAGTGGAAACAAAATTTCTGATGCAAATTTTCCACCTTCTTCTAGCACTGCGTGAATGGTGTCGCTGTCGATGTCTGCATGTGTGGGCATGAGTTTGTATTCATCCGTTGCATGCAATACTTCATCGATTAAAAACATCATGTCTTTGATGGGGGGGGTGTAGCTTGGCATAGCGATTTCTTTCTGATTTCTAAAATGATTTAGTGTTGACCATAGCGTTGCAATATGTGATCAAAGCCCACTTGCGCACGTGTGGATGTTTTGTCGGTTTTTAAGAGTCGTGCTTCAAAATGTAAAGCCAAAATCAAACCATGAATTTCAAATGACATTTGTTTGGCGTCAATATCTGACTTTAAATGCCCTTGTTCTTTGGCTTGCATCACACACCGATGAACAGCTTGAAGCCATGTTTTTATTGAACTGGCCAATGCATCTTGCACGGGGCCTGGTCGGTCGTCAAATTCGGCCGCTCCACTGATGTACAAGCATCCTGAATCAATTTCGATGGTGGTGCGTTTCATCCAGTTGTCAAACAAAGCTTTTAAACGCGGTAAACCGCGGGGTAAATGCATGACTGGAAAAAAAACATCTTTTTCAAAACGCTGGTGGTATTCACGAATGACCGATATTTGCAATTCTTCGCGCGAACCAAAATGCGCAAACACACCCGACTTGCTCATCTTCATCACTTCTGCCACTGCGCCAATACTCAAGCCCTCCAAACCAATTTGCGCGGCCAAGCCCAAAGCGGCATCTACAATGGCCACTTTTGTTTGTTGACCCTTGAGAAGCAAACGCGTGGCACTGCTGTTGGGTGACTTGACGGTGTTTTCTACCAGTTGAAGTCTGTTTTCTTTGAGTAATGTCATGCCTTGCCTTAAAATAGAACGACCGTTCTATTTTCTCTTGTTTCAGCGATTTTGTAAAACCTTTTTTGTTGGCTGCAATGCTTGACATCGTATTTTTAAAATAAATTTATGAAAGTTACTCGGATTTCGGCCATTCGACATGGCGAAACGGCTTGGAATGTAGACACACGCATTCAAGGTCAATTGGATATTCCTCTTAACGCAACCGGGCAATGGCAAGCCGAGCAAGTCGGTCGCGCGTTGTCGGTAGAAAAAATTGACGCAATTTATTGCAGTGATTTATTACGAGCGCATCACACGGCCATTGCGATTGGTAAAGCCGTGGGCATAGAGCCCGTCACCACACCGATGTTGAGAGAGCGTGATTTTGGAAAATTACAAGGGAAAACTTGGGCTGAAATTGAAACCTATTTTCCGAATGAATCGCGCATGTGGAAATCGCGTCAGCCCGATTGGCAACCCGATGGCGGCGAGAGTTTGTTACAAATGATTGACCGCATCGAACACGCGGCCAATACATTGGCCGCACCGCATGAAGGTCAACACATTGTTTGGGTTGCACATGGTGGCGTGCTTGATATTTTGTATCGACTTGCAACGGGTCAACATTTGCAAGCGCCACGCACTTGGAGTTTGCGCAACACCGCCATCAACCGATTGATGTGGGTCAATCAAAAATTACAAATGGTGGGATGGGGAGATGAAGCCCATTTAGACAATCAAGCGTCTTTTACGCCAAACAATCCACCCGCAGACGCTGGCGGCGGTACGCCTAAGTGACGATAAGCCGCTAGTGTGGCGATACGTCCGCGTGGCGTGCGTTGCAAATAGCCTTGTTGAATTAAAAAAGGCTCGATCACATCTTCGATGGTGTCGCGTTCTTCGCCAATGCTGGCGGCGACGTTGTCTAATCCAACTGGCCCACCATCGAATCGATGAATCACCGCTTCGAGTAATTTGCGATCCATCACGTCAAAACCTTTGGGATCCACATCCAGCATGGCCAAGGCCGCTTGTGCAATCGCTTGTGAAATATGACCATCGGCTTTGACTTCGGCGTAATCGCGCACGCGTCTGAGCAATCGATTGGCAATGCGCGGTGTGCCACGCGAGCGTTGCGCAATTTCAAATCCACCTTTATCATCGATTTTTGCTTTGAGCAATCCTGCACTGCGCATCACGATGCGTTGCAATTCTTCGGGCGTGTAAAACTCGAGGCGCGCCACAATGCCAAATCGGTCTCTTAATGGATTGGTGAGCATGCCTGCTCGTGTGGTGGCACCCACCAAGGTAAACGGCTGCAAATCGAGTTTGATGCTGCGCGCCGCAGGGCCTTCACCAATCATGATGTCGATTTGGTAATCCTCTAATGCAGGATACAAAATTTCTTCAACAACGGGTGACAAGCGATGAATCTCATCGATGAACAAGACATCGTTTTTTTCTAAATTGGTGAGCAGCGCGGCCAAGTCTTTTGGTTTTTCTAAAACAGGACCACTAGTTTGACGCAAATTGACGCCCAACTCTTGCGCAATGATGTGACTCAATGTGGTTTTGCCTAAACCCGGTGGACCAAACAACAACACATGATCCAATGCCTCTTCGCGTTTGCGTGCGGCACCAATGAAAATTTCTAATTGTTCGCGTACTTTGAGTTGCCCCACATATTCTTGCAACAGTTTGGGTCTGAGTGCGCGCTCGATGGCTTCTTCTTTGGGATTGACGGGTGCGGCAGAGACCACGCGGGGTGCAGGGGTGAAGTCGTCACCAAAATCATCGGTTTGTATGCTCATTTGGACAACGCTTTCAATGCCAATTTAATACCTTCACTCACGCCCACCGTTGGTGGCAATGCTTTGAGTGCGAGAGCGGCTTCCTTGTCGCTATAGCCCAAGGCCACCAAAACTTGCAAAATATCCAATGCATGATCACTGCCTGCATGGGGTGACACAACACCGATATCGGCACCCATTTTGCCTTTGAGTTCTAACAACAAACGCTCGGCTGTTTTTTTGCCGATGCCCGGAATTTTCACCAAGCGACCCGCTTCTTGCAAGGTAATGGCTTGCGAGAGTTCGGCCACACTCATACCACTCAACACACCAAGTGCAGTGCGAGGGCCCACACCCGAGATTTTGATGAGTTGCCTAAAAGCAGTTCTTTCTTTGGTGGTGCCAAAGCCATACAAAATTTGTGCGTCTTCGCGCACCACAAAATGCGTGAGCAACGTTACTTTTTCGCCGACCGTGGGCAAGTGATAAAACGTGCTCATGGGCACGTCCACTTCGTAGCCCACGCCATGGCAATCCACCAACACTTGGGGTGGATTTTTGCCAATTAACACACCATTTAACTGACCGATCATGTTTTGCCTATCATTGGGGAACTTTTCAGGATTATCGACTTGATTCTCAAACACACTTTCACACCACCCAACAACACCCGTCTGGCTCACCTGTGCGGGCCTATGGATGAACATTTGCGCACCATTGAATTGTCCTGCCAAGTGCGTATCACGCGCAGACAAGGGGAATTCAAGGTGCAAGGGCCCAAAGCCACGGCGCAAAAGGCCATGAAGATTTTGCAAACCTTGTACGAGCGCGCTGGCCGCTCCATTCCACCCGATTATGTGCAATTGATGTTGTCGGCCGATGTACCCATGCCCACCGACAGCGATGGCGCGGTGATTTTGCAAACCAAACGCGCCAATTTGCGCGCACGCACGCCCAATCAAAGCTTGTATTTAGACAACATCGCCTCGCACGATATCAATTTGGGAATTGGGCCTGCGGGTACGGGCAAAACATATTTGGCCGTGGCCAGTGCCGTTGATGCGTTGGAGAGAAGCGCGGTGCAACGCATTGTGCTCACGCGTCCTGCCGTTGAAGCGGGTGAAAAGCTAGGTTTTTTACCGGGTGATTTGGGGCAAAAAGTGGATCCCTATTTGCGGCCCTTGTACGACGCTTTGTACGATTTGATGGGATTTGATCGTGTGCAAAAAGCATTCGAGCGCAATACCTTAGAAATCGCACCCTTGGCTTTCATGCGCGGACGCACGCTCAATCATGCATTTGTGATTTTGGACGAAGCACAAAACACCACACCCGAACAAATGAAAATGTTTTTAACGCGCATGGGGTTTGGCTCTAAAGCGGTGGTCACGGGTGACGTGAGTCAAATCGATTTACCCAAAGGCCATCCGAGTGGACTGGTTGATGCAGAGCATGTTTTGAAACGCGTCAAAGGCATCGCCATCACGCACTTCACCAGCAAAGACGTTGTTCGACATCCCTTGGTTGCACGCATCGTTGATGCGTATGACGCGCAACGCACACGAAGTGCGGCGAAAGATTGATGCGATGAAACCATTGCCACAACTGCAACTGTCATTGCAATTTGGAGACGTGCCGTCTATGGCTCGCCATCGAAAGGCCTTGCCGCGCCATTGGGTTGCCAGATGCATTCGCAACGCTTTGCAATGCGATGCAGAAATAACGGTTCGCATTGTGAACGAGCAAGAAGGTCAAAACCTGAACAGGAGTTATCGCAAAAAAAATTATCCAACCAATGTTTTAACATTTGATTATGAACATCAACCCAAGGTGATTGTGGATTTGGTGTTGTGCGCGCCTGTGATTGCAAAAGAAGCAAAAGATCAACACAAAACTTTGCGAGATCACTACGCTCATTTACTGGTACACGGCACTTTACATGCGCAGGGATGGGTTCACGAAACTAGTTTGGCCGATGCGCATGCGATGGAAGCGTTAGAAATAAAAATCCTTGCGCGACTACAAATTAAATTGAAATTGGGCATTGGGGTCAGATAACAATTAATTTAATTCATTAGTGTCCGGTTAAAAATTGAATAAATTCAACTGGTTACCGTTGTCAGCATTATCGATTGAGTTTCGATCGTGCTGCAAGGCGCTTGAAACCTCGGTTTTCTCGAATATCGAGACCGATAAGATCTGTAACAAAGTGTAGAGCG
>SHXN01000109.1 GCA_009693305.1 Limnohabitans sp. | reverse complement strand
CGCGCGGGTGACGAAGCCGAAAAAATTGCGCGTATGGTCAAACACATTGTGAGCAACGGCACGTAGCGCAACTTGCCTGCATCAGAATTGCGCATCGCTTCAGATTTGGCTTCTGGTTTGTTGCGAAAAGCTTTGGATGCATTTGCTAGATTAGATGCCAAATCTTCCTTGACTATACTGAAAGAAGATGATTTGATCGACACCGAGTTTGACGGCTTTGTCAGAAAACTTATCACTTACATGATGGAAGATCCGCGCACCATTGGACAAGGCCTCGATTTGTTGTTTGTAGCCAAAGCCATTGAGCGCATCGGAGACCATTCCAAAAATATTGCTGAGTTCATTATTTATGTGGTCAATGGCAGTGATGTGCGGCATACATCGATTGCCGAAATCGAATCTTCGATCAACATTTAAGACAGCATGCGAAATCTACCCCGTGTTTTGATTGTTGAAGACGAGTCGGCTATTGCAGAACTCATCGCAGTCAATTTAAGACACAACGGTTTAACGCCCATATGGACTGAAAACGCTGAGCGTGCACAAATCGAAGTCGACGCGGTGTTGCCCGATGTGATATTGCTCGATTGGATGTTGCCAGGGCAAAGTGGACTGACCTTGGCTCGTAAATGGCGTTCAGATACTCGCACCAAGAGTGTACCTATTATCATGCTTACTGCAAAAAGCGAAGAGGGCGATAAAGTCAGCGGTTTGGATGCGGGAGCAGACGACTACATCACCAAGCCTTTTTCGACGCAAGAATTATTGGCGCGTATTCGCGCCGTATTGCGAAGAAGAACGCCAGAGCAAGCCAATGATAGCGTCACTTTGGGCGAACTCACCTTAGATGGTGCCTCGCATCGTGTCTCTCATGCGGGCCAACCCATCAAAATGGGTCCTACCGAATTTAAGCTTTTGAATTTTTTAATGCATCATCCCGAGCTGTGTTCACAGCAGAGCCTCCTTGTTGGATAAAGTTTGGGGTGATCATGTCTTCATCGAAGAGCGAACTGTTGATGTACATATTAAGCGTTTGCGAGAGGTGCTCGGGCTTGCAGGCGATATGGTGGAGACGGTGCGAGGTGCAGGTTATAGAATCACCGCCTTACCGCAAAAATAAATAGTTTGGAATTCAACAATGATTGCTAGAGCCGTTGGCCTGCTCATTTGCATAGCATCGGGTGCATGGCTGAGCCATGCTTTTCTGCTAATTTTTTTTTCCTCATTCAATCAAGCCTTGGGCGCTGGTTTGGGTGCGCTTGTTTGGATGATTTGGTATCAAATTCAAATATCGCGCGTATGGCATCAACTGCTGAATGAGCAATTACCCCATCCCTTGTCGTGGGCAGGCATTTGGAATGTATGGTTAGAAAAATTTTCAAAAGAGCGCCGCACCGCTCAACAGCAATTGATGCAAAGTAATCATCGCTTACAGCAATTCTTGTCGGCGATTCAAGCCTCTCCGAATGGCGTGATTTTGTTGGATTCGGACAGTCGCATCGAATGGTGCAATTTAACAGCGGCGCAACAACTAGGAATTGACGTCACACGTGATCATATGCAGCATATTGCGCATTTGGTGCGCGACCCGCTGTTTCATTTGTTTTTAAATGGTGAAGTAGAGAGTCATGAAATTGTGATTGATTCGCGTCAAACACGCATTGACTTTACTCAGCGTATTTCTTTTCAAATTTTCCCTTATGGTGAAGGATGACGATTGCTTTTGTCACGTGACGTCACGCAAATCGAGCAAGCAGAAGCCATGCGACGTGATTTTGTGGCTAATGTCTCTCATGAAATTCGAACACCACTCACCGTGCTGGCAGGTTTTGTTGAAACCTTGCAAAACCTGAAGCTCGATCAAGTCAGTCAAGACGAATATTTGGCATTGATGGCGCAGCAAGCCAAACGCATGCAAACCTTAGTCGAAGATTTACTCACTTTATCCAAGTTAGAAGGCAGTCCATTGCCAGGCATGCAAGAGCTCACGCCACTTCAAAGCATATGGGAAAACCGTATGCAAAATGCAATTTCACTGTCCAATACTTTGTACCCCGAACAACATCAAACCATCGACGCAGACGATGCATCGTTTTCACAGGGTGTATTTTTTGCAGGTTCCAGCCAAGAACTCATCAGCGCATTTGACAATTTAGCCAGCAATGCCGTTCATTATACCCCGCCAGGTGGGTCTATACATTTTCAATGCGTGGCAATCGAAGGTCGCATTGAATTTGTTTTTCAAGACTCTGGCCCTGGAATTGCTGCAGAACATGTGCCACGACTCATCGAGCGTTTTTACAGAGTCGATAGAAGTCGCTCACGCGAGACGGGTGGAACGGGTTTAGGCTTGGCGATTGTTAAACATGTGGCTCAGCGTTTGGGTGGCGAATTAAATATTCAAAGTCAAGTTGGTGTGGGTTCGCGTTTTTCATTCACAGTGCCGCAAGAGTGTATCAAGCGGCAGGCTGAATAAACTGTACAGTTTGACATTTTTCAATTGTTCAATTCATCGAGAGTCTTTTATTGAGGATCCAAATCAACAAACTGGATGTGAAACACAACGCTATTGAACTGCTCATCCAAAATACTTCTGGCGTTGCAACCGATGGTTGAAAAATCGTTCCACCATAGGCCCAAAAATAACCACCCATCAATCCAACACCCCAAAGCAAAGTGCTATAAATAATCAGAGGCGATAAAGTGATGCGAAAACATCGGAGCAAGAAAAAACACATCACTTGCATCGAATCGGCCAGATGATAGAGACACAACCATCCCAAAAGCAAAGCCGCCATTTCAATCACTTGTAGATCTTTGGCATACAAACTGGCAATCGGATAGCGTAGCAAGCCCAGCATTGAGGCATTAAAAACTGCGCACAAAATAGTGATTTCAAAACCCGATCGAATCGCTTGTTTCATTTGATGGTGATTTTCTGCGCCAATCCAATAACTCACGCGAGCGCTTGTTGCAATTGAAAGCGATAGAGGAATCATATAAGCGAGTGCCGCCATGCTTGCGACGACTTGATGGCTCGCAGATGCATGCGTGCCCATGCGCGCAATAAACAAAGCCATGAATGTAAAAGTAGTCACCTCGACAGTGATACTTAATCCGTTGGGAACGCCAATCTTTAAGAGTTTTTTAATTTCTATCCAATCGGGCGGCTCCATCTTTATCCATATTTCATAAGGATGGTAGAGATGATTGAACTTCAACATCGCCACTGCTGTTAAGGTCATGGTTAGATTGACGATTAACGTGGCATAGGCGCACCCAATAAGGCCTTGCGCAGGAATGCCCCATATACCAAAAGTCAATCCGATTGATAAAGGGACTTTGATAATGAATCCTGCTATTTGAATCAAGGTGACATTTTTTGGATATCCCAAACTTTGATTCAATGTGCCGAACATACGGAAAAAGAGTGCGGTCGGCAATGCAAAAGTGAGTATGGCCAAATACTGACTCACGTCGCTTCTCAGTGCAAGCGGAATTTCTGTGGCGTCAAAAAAAAATTCTGGAGAAAGTAGAACAACAGAGCCGATGGCGCTTCCAAAAATGCACAGATATAAAGATTGCCTAAAGCTTTTGCCAACATGAGTCCATCGATTGGCTCCGCGGTGCTCTGAAAGTATCGGGAGTAAGGCTTGCAAAATGCCCATCAGGGCAACAAAGACAGTGATAAAAATAGAAGAGCCCACCGAGAGCGCTGCAAGGGCCGTGGTGTCATATCGACCCGCCACAATTGCATCTGTAATGCCAAACGCCATGACCGCTAACTGGCCAATTAAAACAGTGCCGGCGTGTCGTGCAATGGTTTGTCGCTCGTTCATTCGGACTTGTTTATTTTTCGCTGAAAGACAACAACGTCTTCGTTGTCATCCGATGGCCGACGAAATTTTTGTGGCATCGACCAATCATTCAATTTATTTCTGAGGTCGGGTTGCGAAAGTGCATCTGCATCCACAATCAACCAATCGCAAGCATTTTGTTTTTCTTTGAGATTCAATGCCAATAACTGATAGGTGCCGTGGTATTGAAAACCTACGATTTGCCCACTAGAGAGCCCATAAGCATAGACGCATGCATGATTTGGAACAACGCGACTGACGTTTGAGATCAGGGGTTTGTAACTGCGCGCAAAATCTAACAGTGGTAACCAAAGGGTGGTAAGTAAGACCCAACACAAGACCGCACCACCCGCAGGCAATGCCAAGCTTTTCCAAATGGCATGTTGATGGCGCCCTACGCGCCAGTGCACCAAACCAATCCAGCAAACAGTCCACAAAAGCGCTATTAAAAAAGCAATCCCATAAAAGCGAGTTTGAAAACCGGGTAACAAGCGAGCAACGTTGGCGGCTGGTTGTGCGGGCCATCCTGTTAAGACGGCAAGCCACACCACCCAAATAACAAATGCACACGTACTAAAAAATAAAAGCGTGAACCAGTCGATCAAGGCTAAAACACTTCTGTTTAAAGTGGGTAAAGCAAAAATAGCCAATGCAGACATGCAGGGCAATGCTAATATCAGCGATCTATCGGTTGACCAGGTCAGCCAAGCGTTGCCAATACCAATCAGCGAAAACATTAATGGAACTTGTAAGTGACGTACCACTTGCTTGAAGTTCCAAATCGAGCGCCATCTCCATAATGCCAATACGCAAAGTGGCCAAACCGGCCATGTGAACCAAATCAACAATCGAAACCAATTGCGCAGACTGATTAGGTTTTCGGAGGTTGCGATGCGCCATCGAAACAAATCTAAACTGAAGATGCATGCAACAGTTAAAGCAAGAACAATTAAAAACCATGTCGAAGTGGTTTTACTTCTCACTTCACTATCCAATCGGGTCGTGATCCACGTCCATAATCCAATCACGCAGGCAATTGTTGGCGCGCCACTCAACGACAAGCCAATGATGCCGATGGAAGACGCAACAAAACTTCGAATCGGTCTAAATGTCATCATGCATGCACCTAAAAACACCATAGCAAAAAACCCCAATTGAAAAACCATCGGCGTGATTTCATGCGAGGGTTGCGCAAGCCCTAGACAGGATACAAACGCCAACACGCTGGCATCGGCCAAGGCCCTTGCATAGTCTTTGGGCTTGGCTTCGCCACCAAAGGCAAATGCAATCGGTTGCGCCTGTGGACTGCGTGCAAGGTAATACACCGCATACCACGTGCTTGTAAATGCAAGAGCCATCATGAACATAAACGGTAAGCGTGCTGCTAATGCGGGTGAGAGCCATTGACCGAATAAAAAAATGAACAAGGCGCCTGCGTTATAGGGAATTAATCCATCCACTTCGGGCGCTTGTCCCAAGATCTCAGGTCTCAACCAATCGCTTTGTCCCGTTGCCAAGTTCAACATGAATCCAAACGCGTTCATGTCGACAGCTTTCCAAGGCTCTCTTCCAATAAATCCTGACAAAATATAAATGCCACACAAGAGTAACAACAGCCAACGCGGTAGTTGCTGTACAGCTTGTTGAGTTACGATGGCGGGATTGGTTTGATTCACGATTTCAAATGGCGTTAATCAATTTTTTAGACATAAAAAAAGGCAACTCGACCAAGCCGGGCTACCTTGATGAGTGAAATGAAATTATTTTGCTGCTTTTTTACCAAAGCGATTGCGAAAGCGCTCAACGCGTCCACCCATGGTGTCCAAAGATTTTTGTGTGCCCGTGTAGAAGGGGTGTGACTCGCTTGATGTGTCAAGCTTGTAGAGGGGTAATTCGCGACCATCGTCTATTTTGATGGTTTCTTTGGTATTGGCGCAAGAACGTGTAACAAACTTAAACCCACTGGACAAATCGACAAAGCAAATGTCGTGGTACTTGGGGTGAATGCCTTCTTTCATGATATTTCCTTGATAGACGCAACAGCCACGATGGCCTATTCCACCGCACTTCCCGCAAATCCTGTAATTATGCCACTTTTGTAGACATTTTTGGCTGTTTAACCGCCTCGACGCATCAAATCGAAGAAGTCGACGTTGGTTTTTGTTGCTTTCATGTTTTTGAGCATGAGCTCCATCGACTCGATTTCGTCCATGTTGTAGATAAATTGGCGCAAAATTCTGGTTTTTTGGAGAATTTCTGGGGCCAAAAGCAATTCTTCGCGGCGCGTACCACTGCGGTTAAGTTGTATGGCTGGAAAAACCCTTTTTTCGTACAAACGGCGATCAAGGTGAATTTCGCAATTACCCGTGCCTTTGAACTCTTCAAAAATCACCTCGTCCATACGGCTACCCGTATCGACCAAAGCGGTTCCGATGATGGTCAAAGAACCACCTTCTTCAATTTTGCGAGCCGCACCAAAAAAGCGCTTGGGTCTTTGTAAGGCGTTGGCGTCCACACCGCCCGATAAAACCTTGCCAGAACTAGGCACCACATTGTTGTAGGCGCGGGCCAATCGTGTGATCGAATCAAGCAAAATCACGACGTCTTTTTTGAGTTCGACCAATCGTTTGGCTCGCTCAATCACCATTTCTGCAACGTGCACGTGACGTGCGGCAGGTTCATCGAATGTGGATGCAATGACTTCACCTTTGACATTGCGTTGCATCTCGGTGACCTCTTCGGGACGCTCATCAACCAGTAAAACCATCATGTGACTGTCGGGGTAATTGGCGGTGATGGCGTGAGCAATGTGTTGCATCATCACGGTTTTTCCACTTTTGGGTGGCGCAACCAACAAGGCACGCTGACCTTTGCCTATAGGTGCAATGATGTCAATGATGCGACCTGTGATGTTTTCTTCACCTTTGATATCACGTTCTAAACGCATGTGTTCTTTGGGGAACAAGGGCGTTAAGTTTTCAAACATGATTTTGTGTTTGTTGTTCTCAGGCAAGTCACCATTGACCTTATCAAGCTTGGTGAGTGCGAAGTAGCGTTCGCCTTCTTTTGGGATGCGTACTTCGCCTTCGATCATGTCGCCTGTGTGAAGATTGAATCGACGGACTTGGCTCGGACTGATGTAGATATCGTCTGTGCTTGCGGTATAGCTCGTATCGGGGCTGCGCAAAAAGCCAAACCCATCGGGCAAAATTTCTAACACGCCATCAGCAAATACTTGTTCGCCAGCGCGTGCGCGTTTTTTGATGATGGCAAACATGAGCTCTTGCTTGCGCATACGGCCCGTATTTTCAATTTCAAGCTCGTCAGCTTGTTTCAATACTTCAGACACGTGAAGTGCCTTGAGTTCGTTCAGATGCATGTGATGACTCCAATTGGGAGTTCGTAAAAAACAAGGGGGAGGTCAATAAAGAAGCGAGGAGTGCTAAAAGACCGGTTCTTGACCCGATCACCAAAACAGGGTGGGCGGGTTAGTGGCGAGATTATGACAGGAAAAAAGACCGCAGTTGAAGGGCTGGGTCTTTGGTGAATATTTAGGCGAGTTCCTGATTTAAAAACTCGGTCAGTTGTGCTTTGCTCAATGCGCCAACTTTGGTTGCCGCTAATTGCCCTCCTTTGAAGAGCATCAGGGTGGGGATTCCACGAATACCAAACTTGCTGGGAATATCGCGATTTTCATCAACATTAACCTTGGCGATTTGGAGCTTCCCTGCATAAGTGCCCGCCATTTCGTCAAGAATGGGAGCGATGGACTTGCATGGGCCGCACCATTCCGCCCAAAAATCGACTAATACGGGCTGCACCGATTGAATGACATCGGCGTCAAAAGTAGCGTCAGAAACGTGTTTAATTAACTCGCTGGCCATGGTGAATCCTTGTGAAATGAGTCTGAATTTTAATGGATGCTCCGATTGTGACAGAAAGGTGTGGCTTTGACTCAACAGAAGATT
>SHXN01000108.1 GCA_009693305.1 Limnohabitans sp. | reverse complement strand
AGGCATATTGGCTGGTCCTTCCAACAAATACCACGTCGGTGGAATTTGGTAACCCTGAATGATCTCATGAATGGTTGGCACATCTGGAAAATCCGCAGATCTTTTGTTATCCAAAATGGCCAGCAATTTAATTTTGTTGGCTTTGGCCAGATTTGCACCAATCGTGCCATCTGCAAATGTATGGGTGCGACCAGCCAAAAGATCAGCCCCAAATGCTGTACCGCCTTTGTAAGGAACGTGTTCAAAAACAGTCTCTGTTTCAGCCATGAGTGCTTCAAATCGAAACTGCGGTGCGCTTCCAACACCTGCCGAGTCATAGGCGATTTTAGGTTCTGTCGCAATAAGGATTCCCAGTTTTTCAGGGACGCTATAGGTAGTGTTTGGCATAGGGAAAATACGCTACTGGTAGTAGGTAAGATTCTTCAAAATTCCTTATTGCGACAGAGCCAGCAATGTCGAGTACGACCTCCGACGAGGTGTGCGTGGCGACCGCGACACGCATATCAACAAATTGATTTGCAAACTCACTGGCGCTGAAGATGCAACGGTGGTTAACAATAATGCTGCCGCAGTCATGCTCATGCTCAACACCCTGGCTCCTGGTCTTGAGGTTGCAACCTCAAGGGGTGAGTTGGTTGAAATTGGCGGATCGTTTCGCATGCCTGACATCATGCGAAGTTCGGGCTGTGTGTTGCGAGAAGTAGGCACCACCAACCGAACACATTTGCATGATTATGAACAAGCCATTGGTAGCCAAACCGCTTTGGTGATGAAGGTGCACACCAGTAATTTTGAAGTCACGGGTTTCACCACTAAACCCTCTGAATCAGACATTGCGCAATTGTGCAAAGCGCATCACATTCCCTTTGTAATTGATCTAGGAAGCGGATCTTTGTTAAACATGCGTAAATTTGGTTTGCCACATGAACCAACAGTTGGAGAGTCGCTCATGAGTGGCGCCGATTTAGTCACCTTCAGTGGCGATAAATTGCTAGGTGGGCCACAGGCCGGCATCATCGCTGGGAGAGCTGACCTGATTGCAAGGATCAAAAAGAATCCGATGAAACGCGCTCTACGCGTTGATAAAATGCGAATTGCGGCACTCAGTTGCGTGCTTGAACTTTACACCGATGAAGATCGACTTTGCGAGCAATTACCAACACTCAAGTATTTGTTGCGAAGCCCTAAGCAATTGCACGAATTAGCACTTCGATTGCAACCACTGCTGCAATCGGTTTTACCCATTGCAACGGAAGTATCGGTTGGTCAAACACAAAGTCAAGTTGGTAGCGGTGCATTGCCCACAAATACCATTGAAAGTGTTGCTCTTTCAATTGGCTTGAATGGCGCTGAAAAATCTAGGTCACTCAGCGCCATTGAAACCAGTTTTCGACAACTACCCATACCCGTCATCGGCCGCATTCATGCAGATCGGTTATGGCTTGATTTGCGATGTCTTGATGATGAGGACAGCTTTGCAAAGCAACTCTTTCATCTACCTTCGTTGCTGACGCCTGCAACATGATCATTGCGACGGCGGGCCACGTTGATCATGGCAAAACCAGTTTGATTGAAGCCTTAACTGGCGTTAAAACTGATACTCTGGTAGAAGAAAAAAAGCGAGGGATGACCATTGATTTGGGATTTGCCTACCTCGATGCTTTAGACATTGAACCCCAAGAGCCACTTGGCTTTGTTGATGTGCCTGGACATCAAGATTTCATCAAGAACATGCTCGCTGGCGTGGCTGGGGTTGATGCAGTGATGCTGGTGGTTGCTGCTGATGATGCGGTGATGCCTCAAACACTCGAGCATCTTGCTATCGCTGATTTTTTACAAATTTCAAATGCCGTGGTTGTGTTAACCAAAGTCGATCGTGTTGATCAAGCACGCATTGAAGAAGTTAAAGCAAGCATTCAAACACTGTTAGCACCTACCCGCATTGCTGATGCGCCATTTTTCCCTGTGTGTGCTCTGTCAGGGCAGGGAGTCGCAGAATTGAAAACGCATTTATTCAAACTTGCGAAAGATTTTTTTAAACGCCCGCCCAGCGGCAATTTCCGCCTCGCCATTGACCGTCATTTTCTTTTGTCAGGAGCTGGTCTTGTGGTCACAGGCACAGTGATGTCAGGCACACTGGCTGTAGGTGATGAGGTTCAATTGCTTGGAACGGGTTTGCACAGTCGCGTTCGATCCATTCATGCACAAAATAAAAAAGTAAACCAAGCACAAGCGGGACAACGCTGTGCGATTAATCTCAGTGGCGCAGATATCACCCGTGAGCACTTGCAACGAGGTCAGTGGCTTGTCAAAGATAACACGCCACCACCGCAATTGCGCATGGACGCCCTATTTCGAATGTCCTCGAATGAAGTCAATCCATTTCGACATTTAACTCCTGTGCATCTGCACTTAGGAACTGGCCACACCATGGCAAGGGTGGCCGTATTGCAAGGTGTGTCAATTGAACCGGGCGCTCAAGCCATGGTGCAACTCGTACTCCATGAACCCATGGGTGCCGTCGCAGGCGATCGTTTTATTCTGCGAGATAGCAGCGCTCAGCGAACCATTGGTGGAGGGCGAATCCTGGATGTGTTTGCGCCCGCAAAAGGCCGATCCAAATTGGAGCGTTTGAAAGAGTTGGATTTATTGGTCAATACAAATATGAGCACCGCCTTGGTGGGTTTGATGGCAATCAATCCAAAAGGCGTTAAATTGCAAGCTTTTGCTGATAATCACAATTTACGACCGAACGAAGCTGAAGCTTTGTTTGCGCAAGTTGCGATGAAAAAAATTGACACGCCTCAGGGGCAATTAGCTTTTTCTTTAGACAATTGGGTTTTTTGGTGTGAAGAAATTAAAAACCAATTGTTGCTGTTTCATCAAAAGAAGCCTGCGCTCATTGGACCTTTTGCAGATGCTGTTCTCAATGACAGTTCATACAGATTGCCTCGCCCTATTTTATTGTCAGTCGTGAACGAATGTGCCCGCGAGGGTTTGCTGATCAAGCGCGGCAATGGAGTTGGACTGCCCTCTCACATGCCGCAACTTGAAAAAACAGAGAAAATCTTATGGGAAAAACTCTCACCCTTGATTGAAGCGGGTCAATTGCAGCCGCCTTCTCTTCATATTTTGGCTCGCGATGTGGTTGTCGATGTCAAAAAGGTTGAAGCGACCCTTAAAAGCGCTTTGCGTTGCGGCTATGTGATCCGAGTTTCCGAGAAGCACTACTATTTACCAGCATATTTTCAACAACTGCTGAAAATTGCATACAACTTATCACAAGACAGCCCCGATCAATATTTCACCGTAGCTGATTTTCGCGATAGAAGCGGTATTGGACGCAATGTTTCAATTGAAATTATGGAGTGCTTGAATCACCTCAAATACACCAGACGCGTCGGTGACAAACACTTAGCAAATCCAGCACTGAAGGATGCGCTAACTAATCGGTGACTGCATAATAGGCATTCTGAGGAAGAGCTTCGTATCCCGGTGGATCGTGCGGATTTCAAATCCGTTGAGAGGCGTGACACGACTCTGGTGGGTTCGACTCCCACGCTCTTCCGCCATTTGTTTGGAGCGAACACATTGACAAGCCATACTAAATAAAAGGAGTTTTCATGACCCCGACTAAACGACTTCATTGGATTGCATTCATCTTTGTTGCTGTATTTGGCTACACACAGATGGTTTGTGCCCAGGACTATCCATCACGACTCATCAAGATCATCGTGCCAATCTCAACCGGTAGCACAACCGATGTGGTTGCGCGCATCATTGCAGAGGCCATGCGAACAGCCACAGGTCAGTCGGTCATTGTTGAAAACAGACCCGGCGCTGGTGGCACAGTTGGCTCTGCAATGGTTGCTAAATCCCCACCAGACGGCTATACCTTGTTGGTTGTCTCGTCTGCACACACATCCAACCCCGTTTTGTATGCCAAACTGCCCTATGACGGCATCAACGACTTCAAAGGCATATCGATGCTCGCGTCCATGCCTCAAATTTTGGTTACTGCTCCATCCAAAAATTTCAAAACAGTGGCGGACCTGATAGAGCGTGCAAAAGCAAAACCCGGCTCATTGACTTATGGCTCTGGTGGTGTGGGTAGCGCAGTGCACATGAACGCCGAGCAGTTTCGCGCGATGGCAAAGATTGAAGCACTGCATGTGCCCTATCGCGGATCACCAGAAGTCGTCACCGATTTGATAAGTGGCGCCATTGACTTTTCATTCATTCCTGCTGGCAATGTATTGGGCGTGATTCGTGAAGGAAGACTGGTTGCATTAGCAACAGGTACTGAACAGCGATCTAAATTGTTACCCGATGTACCAACTACTGTAGAGGCAGGCGTACCGGGCTCTTCCTACAGTCCATGGATTGGTATGTTTGCTCCGGTTGGTACGCCACCTGCAGTTCTTGATAAACTAAATCGCATTGTTGTCGCCGCACTGCGATCGCCCGAGACGCAACAGAAACTTTTAAGCTTTGGTGCAGAGGCCACACCAATGTCCGCAGATGCATTTGATGTACTCGTTTCTAAAGAAGTGTCAAGCATTCGTGAATTGGTGAAGGTAGCAAAAATTCCAATCACTCAATAACTCAACAGTTGAGTCTTGTTGGTTCGCTGAGTTAGATTCAATTGCTTTTGTGATATATTTTAATAATAGTGTACTAAATAGGAGTAAATGTGCAAGCATCTCAAAAGGTAGCAGCTAATAACCTAGAAGAAGATATGTCTGCCTTCAATGGTGTTGATCCTCAAGAATGGTACTTCGCTCAAGGCTACACAGATGGTCTTCCGGTTGTCACACCAACACTAGGAAAAGTGGATGCAATGATCGCCGCTCTTGGTGGTGACCCTCAATTTCTAGAAGCACGTGTACCACCTCGCTGGGGCAATTTGACTCGTCGTGTGCTTGCAATCAACGCAGTCATGGCAGGCTGCTTGCCCATATACGCACCTGTGCTGAGAACCGCCATGCGTGCTATGTGCGAGCCGCATTTCAATCTCAATGCCATTCAGGCTACCACTCATGTGATAGCACCTCTGGCCATTGTCAACGGGCCTGTGCGCCATGAAATCGGCATGAATAGTGGTCACGGTGCATTTGGTCCTGGTAACCGTGCTAACGCAACCATTGGACGAGCAATTCGACTCATGCTGCTCAATGTGGGTGGCGCACTCCCAGGTGTTCTCGACAAAAGTACGCAGGGCACGCCCGCTAAATACAGTTACTGTGTTGCTGAAAATGAAGAAGACAGCCCTTGGGCTCCCTACCATGTTGAAAAAGGTTACCGACTCGAGGATTCAACAGTCTTTGTGATCGGTGCAGAGTCCAATCACAACATCAATAGCCCGCTGCCCAATGATCCAGAAGGCATCCTCGACGATGTGATTTCTTCAATGACAACGGTGGTGCACAACAACGCACGAGCAAGCGGACACTGCACGGTCGCTCTATCACCAGAGCACGCTCAAAATATTGCACGCGAAGGATGGACACGACACGATGTCCGCTGTTACTTACAAATGTATGCAACCAACAAGTTTGGAAAAATCGTACACAATCACAAATACGGCAAAGCTTACAATCGTCACTTGCCCAAATATTACAGACGCGACCTCGATTCAGACATTCCAATTGTTCCATCACCAGATAACATTCACTTGTTTGTGATTGGCGGAACAGCAGGTCGCTTCTCCTCATTCATTCCTGGATGGGGGCATTACAACAGTCCCGTATTGCGCGCTGTTGATGGCATAGCACCCAATGGCGGACCCGTCTGCATCGATGGCACTTGCTATCTTTGAAACAATTTGAAATATCAACAAGGAGACCCACCCAATGAGTTTTTCACCACCCTTATATGGTTACGACCCACGAGGTGTTGTCGTTGCTGAAGCAAGAAAAATTTCCCCTCGTCTGCCCAATTTACATGGCTTGCGTTTGGGTGTACTTGACAATGCAAAAATGAAGGCCGGCAGACTTCTAACCTACACCGCAGAAATTCTTAACGCAGAGTTTGGTTTTTCTGAAATCAATACCTATGTCAAACGCGGATTCTCATTCACTGCTGAGCCGGAGATGATTACGCGCATGGCGGCGGCCAATGATTTGGTCATCACCGCCATCGGTGACTGAGGGTCTTGCACATCGTGCAGTTTGCACGACGGAATAGAACTCGAAGCTTTAGGCATTCCTACTGCAGTCATTGTCACCAAAGAGTTTGTCTCTGAGTGTGTGACACAACGTGCGGCCTTGGGCATGCCCGGACTAGAAGCAGTTGTAGTTGACCACCCACTGTCAAGTTGCACCGACGAGGAAGTTCGTCTTCGAGCACGGCAAGCTGCCGAGCAAGTGATCAGCCTCTTGCAAGCGCGCTGATTCGTCATGCGCAAAATTTTGGAGAATGTTCGCGTACTCGATTTGACGCAATTTTTTTCCGGACCTCAAGCAACTTTGTTTTTAGCAGGCCTTGGTGCTGAAGTCATTCGCATTGACGCACCCAACAGCGCACAACGTGTTGCTGTTGCGCCGCCTTATGCTGGCACCAGAGGTGTCACGTTTGATCGGCAATCTGATGACGACCTCAATATCAACTATCTCAAACGGACGCGTGGCAAAAAGGCAATTTCACTTGATCTCAAGCATCCTGAAGGTCTTGCGTTGTTCATGCGCTTGGTTGACACCGCCGATGTCGTCGTTGAGAACTTCACGGTTGGTGTGGCAGAGCGACTCGGCATGGATTACGAGAGTTTGTCTGCTCGCAATCCACGCATTGTTTATTGCGCACTCACTGGGTATGGCTCTAGCGGACCCGATCGTGGATTAAAAGCTTACGACATCACTGTGCAAGCTGCAGCTGGTTTGATGAGCGTAACCGGCTCGCCTGGTCAACCACCCATGAAAGCTGGAACCGCATTGTCCGATGCCATTGCTGGCACATTTGCGATGTCTGGTGTATTGGCAGCATTACTAGACCGCACCCATACTGGACGCGGTCAGTTTGTTGACGTATCCATGGTGGACTGTTTATTTTCTTTGTTGTTTGATGATCCCATTGACTGGTACGAACGACTTGGCGTACCCGTCAGACAAGGCAATCGCATCATGCGGTTCTCACCCATCAACACATACCCTACTGCTGACGGATGGGCCGTGCTAGGTGCAGCAACCCATGATCAATGGGAAGGTGTACTAAAAGCAATTGGACGCACGGACCTCATAGTCGATCCTGATTGGAGTCGACTTGATTGGCGCGTTGCCAACAATGAAACAGTTGATGCATTGGTGCGTGACTGGGCTTGCACGCGCACAACCGATGATGCTGTGAAAGAGATGCTGGCTGCTGGTGGCATCGCGTCAGTGATCCGAGGCCCGCAAGAATTAGAAAAGTGGGAGCATCTGCGGCAACGCGATATGTACTTGCCTCTTGAACACCCTACTTTGGGCATGCTGCCAGCCATTGGTGCCCCTGGTTTCCCCATTAAGTTTGGCGATGCAGCGGTCGGTTACGACTCGCCAGCACCCTTGCCGCAACAACATAACAACGAGGTTTTTGGAACTCTTTTAAATCTTGATGCAACTGAGATCGATCGCCTGACAAATCTTGGAGTGATCTAAGATTTCTGGTTCTGTCGCAGTAGTGGAATTTGGCCGAAAAGAGTTGCGTCGCTGACCTAGCGATTAAGCAGCAAGACTATAGAACTGGTTGGCTGCAGACAGGGTTAATCCGCTGGGGCAGTTCATCTGCCCCTTGCGAATCATATGCATGGTCTCTACCCCAGCAATGATGGTTCGAGCACTCCAAAACGACTTGAAGCCCAGCATTGGTCGGGTGACTCTTTTCACCGCCCGATGGTCCTGCTCGACGATGTTGTTGAGGTATTTGTTTTGGCGCAGCACAATGTCGACACAGGCATCAACCTTGACACTTTCAATGGCCGCTGTGTTGGCGCCACTCTTGTCGATGGTGATCTTCTCGGGCACGCCGTGCAGGTTGATAGCTTGTTCAAGAAAACGACGCGCCGCAACCCTATCCCGCTTGGCGGTCA
>SHXN01000001.1 GCA_009693305.1 Limnohabitans sp. | reverse complement strand
AAGGGCGTGAATTTCAGAATGTGCAATTTACCTCAGTAAAAAAGATCAACCAGGTAATGCAAACTGATTTATCGACCAATATTTCAGCAGCCTGTTAAGGCGTCCTCTCTATAATTGGAGTTATCATGCAGGCATGCTAGAGCAACAAATCGAACAGCACTTTATCGACAGTGCAGATCTCAAATACCAATCGGCTCAATCCTTGAGTAAGCCAATTGCTCAAGCTGTTCAAGCCATTTTGGCCAGCGTCACCAGTGGCGGCAAAGTTTTGGCTTGTGGAAACGGCGGTTCAGCCACCGAGGCGCAAAATTTTGCAACGCAATTTGTCGGCCGATTTGAAAGAGATCGCCCCGAATTGGCCGCTATTGCGCTTAACGCTGACAGCGCTCTTTTAACAGCGGTGGCCCATGACTTTGATTTTGAGTATGTCTTTAGTAAACAGGTGAGAGCCTTGGGGCAAGGTGGCGATATGCTTTTAGCCATCTCCAATGACGGCAATGCTGTCAATGTAATGCGCGCTATCGACGCCGCCCATGAAAGAGACATGACGGTGGTGTGTTTAACAGGCAATGGTGGTGGCAAAATAGCGGGTATGTTGCGCGAAACCGATGTGCATATTTGTGTACCGCATGAGCGCAGTGCACGCATCAAAGAGGTTCATGTGCTGGTCGTCCATTGTTTGTGCGACGGTGTTGATAGTCAATTGTTAGGTGAACAAGAAGGCCCATTATGAAAAGTCGTTCAGTATTTTTAGGTTTAAGTGTGGTTTTAGCGTCAAGTTTGATGAGTGCATGTGCCCCTCTTATGTTTGGCTCCATGATGGGCACTGTGATGGTGGCCACCGATCGCCGAACATCAGGTGCGATTGTTGAAGACGAAGGCATTGAGCTTCGTGGCAACTCTAGAATGCGCGCGCAGTTTGGAGAGCGAGCCAATATTTCTGTCAACAGTTACAACCGTCAAGTGTTGCTCACTGGCGAAGTGGCCACCGAAAAAGATCGCGCAGCCGCCGTTCAAATTGCAGAGCGCATTGAAAATGTCAAATCGGTTTTAAACGAACTGGCCATTCAACCGTCTTCATCGCTGCATGAAAGATCCAAAGACGCTTTGATCAAAGGCAAGGTCATTGCGTCTCTTGTTGATAGCAAAGATTTATTTGCAAACTCTTTCAAAGTCATCGTCGAAAGAAGCAATGTTTATTTGATGGGACGTGTGACTCAGCGAGAGGCCACCAGCGTCACCGGCATGACTCGAACCATTGGCGGTGTCGCGCGCGTGGTTCGAGTTTTTGAAATCATCTCTGAAGAAGAGTTGCGCAGTATGTTGCCCTCGCAACCCAAGCCAGACGCATCGCAAGATGCTAAAGACAAAAAATAATTTTCGTTAATTAACGCAGTCGTTTAATGAGGCTGGATGTATCCCATCGATTGCCTCCCAATTTTTGTACGTCGGCATAAAACTGATCGACCAATGCGGTAACGGGTAAGCGTGCACCACTGCGCTTGGCCTCGTCCATCACCAAGCCCAAGTCTTTGCGCATCCAATCCACTGCAAAACCAAAATTAAATTGATCGGCCACCATGGTTTTGCCGCGGTTGTCCATCTGCCAGCTTTGTGCAGCGCCTTTGCCAATCACGTCTAAAACCAAATTAACGTCGAGCCCTGCTTGCATGCCAAATGCAATGCCTTCGCTCAAGCCTTGCACCAATCCCGCAATACAAATTTGGTTGACCATTTTGGTGAGTTGACCAGCGCCTGATTCACCCATGAGTGTGAATGCGCGTGAAAACGCCATTGCAATGGGTTTGACTTTTTCAAACACGGGCGCGTCGCCGCCACACATCACGGTGAGCAAACCATTTTGTGCGCCTGCTTCGCCACCCGACACGGGTGCATCAATGAAGTGAATGCCTGCTTTTTTGGCGGCTTGGTAAATTTCGCGAGCGACATTGGCCGATGCAGTGGTGTGATCAACCAAAGTTGCGCCCGCTTTCAAGCCTGCAAGAGCGCCGTCGGGTCCAAAAATAAGCGATCGCAAATCGTCGTCATTTCCGACGCAGCAAAAAACAATATCGGCTTGACTCGCGGCCTGTTTGGGCGTGGGCTCTGAGCGGGGCTTACTTGTGCTTGCAAATTCGGCACACCACTCTTTGGCCTTGGCTGAATTGCGGTTGTAAACAGTGACCGAATGACCCGCTAAAGCCAAGTGACCGGCTATGGGGTAGCCCATCACGCCCAATCCAATAAAGGCGACGTTAGTGGGGGTGTTGGATTCGTAGATTTTGGGCTTGGTGCGTGACATGGTGTCGGCAGTCTGTGTGATGATAAAAACAGAATCATAATTGTGAAAAGCGTCAAATGCTTGTCGCGCGCTTCAAAAGACCTGAAATAGAAGTCGGAATCGCGCGCATTTTGTGTACAGTGTCGAGATCATGCAATCTTTACTATCCAATTTAGAGGCGGTGCGCCAACGTGTTGCTGTGGCAGCCCGCGATTGCGGTCGGCCAGCAGAGGCGGTCCGCTTGCTCGCTGTCTCCAAAACATTTCCTGCGCTCGATGTTCAAACTATTGCGCAAGGTGGGCAAATTGATTTTGGAGAAAACTACATACAAGAAGGCGTCGAAAAAATTGTCACGCTCAAACATACAAATTCATTGTTGGTGTGGCATTGCATTGGACCCATTCAAAGCAATAAAACAAAACTGGCGGCAGAAAATTTTGATTGGGTGCACAGCATCGATCGTCTCAAAATTGCGCAACGCTTAAGCGAGCAACGCCCCTCAGGTCTTCAGCCGTTGCAAGTATGTTTACAAGTCAATGTTGATGGTGGTGCAACCAAATCAGGCGTTGCCCCAGATGAGGTTTTAGCGTTGGCACAAGCGGTGATGCAATTGCCACAACTTCAATTGCGAGGTTTGATGACCATACCCGAGCCCGCAGTCACCTTTGAATTGCAATTGCAACTGCATCAACAAACCAAAAAATTATTTGATGAATTGAAATCGCAGTTGTATCTCGAAGCGTTTGATACTTTGTCGATGGGCATGACCGCAGATTTAGAAGCGGCGATTCATGCAGGTGCGACCATGGTGCGCGTCGGCACTGCTTTATTTGGCCAAAGAGACGCTGTTTAAAAACGCTCGATGTTGGGGTGAGATATTTGCCCACCGCGCACCAACATCTTGCCGTATTCTGCACAGCGTTGAAGGGTGGGAATCACCTTACCTGGATTGAGCAAGCCCTTGCAATCAAACGCGCGTTTAATGGCAAACATTTGCTCGTTTTCGTGTTCAGAAAACTGCACGCACATGCTGTTGAGTTTTTC
Organism: Limnohabitans sp.; assembly: GCA_009693305.1. Classification (GTDB taxonomy): domain Bacteria; phylum Pseudomonadota; class Gammaproteobacteria; order Burkholderiales; family Burkholderiaceae_C; genus Limnohabitans. Next base: position 36,536 of record SHXN01000001.1, on the reverse strand, counting down.
AATACCCACGCCGTGTTCACCCGTGACCGTGCCGCCCATCACCACGCTGGTTTCTAAAATATCGGCGCCAAATAATTCGGCGCGATGCAGTTGATCGGGGTCATTGGCATCAAACAATATCAGTGGATGCAAATTACCATCACCCGCATGAAAAACATTGGCGCAACGCAGTTGGTATTTTTTCCCCATCTCGGCAATAGCGAGCAAGATATCAGCCAATCGTTTGCGAGGAATCGTCGAGTCCATGCACATGTAGTCGGGGCTCATGCGTCCACTGGCAGGAAATGCATTTTTTCTGCCACTCCAAAATTTAAGTCGCTCGGCTTCGCTGTTGCTTACTGCGATGGCGGTGGCACCGCTTTGACGCAACACAGCAATCATTCGGCCAATTTCTTCTTCAACTTCTTCGGGGGTGCCATCGGATTCGCATAACAAAATCGCTTGTGCAGTAAGGTCGTAACCCGCGTGTACAAAATCTTCAACCGCCGCTGTCATGGGCTTGTCCATCATTTCAAGACCCGCAGGAATAATGCCTGATGCAATTACTTGTGCCACTGCGTCGCCTACTTTTTGCAGATCATCAAAACTGGCCATGATGCAACGTGCGAGTTGCGGCTTGGGCGTGAGTTTGACTGTGACTTCGGTGGTGATGGCCAGCATGCCTTCGGAGCCAACAACCAACGGCAATAAATCCAAGCCCGGCGCGTCAAGCGCGTCCCCGCCAAATTCGATGGGCTCACCTTCAATGGTGAAGCCAGAAATTTTGAGAACGTTGTGCAGTGTTAATCCATATTTGAGACAGTGAACGCCGCCAGAATTTTCCGCCACATTGCCGCCAATGGTGCAAGCAATTTGACTGGATGGATCGGGTGCGTAATACAAACCTAAAGAAGATGCTGCTTCACTGATTGCCAAATTGCGCACGCCGCATTGAACCACCGCTGTGCGTGAGTGAGCATCCATTTGGAGGATACGATTGAATTTGGCCAATGACAAGGTGACGCCTTGAGAATGGGGCATGGCCCCACCTGACAAACCTGTTCCAGCGCCTCTGGCAACAACGGGCACGCCGAGTCGATAACAAATTTGTAAAACCTGTTGAACTTGCGCGGTTGTTTCGGGAAGAACGACACACATGGGTCGTTGTCGATAAGCAGTGAGACCATCACATTCGTAGGGAACGGTATCTTCTTGACGACTTAAAACCGCATGAGCGGGCAATGCGTTGATCAATGCGTCAATCACAGTTGAAGATGTTTGAATTTTTTCAGGTTTTGAAATGGTATTCATGATTGAATCAAAAATTATTTAAACACAACTGTTTTATGTCCATTGACAAGAATGCGATGTTCGTAAAGCCATTTTACCGCACGAGCCAACACTTGGCTTTCGGTGTCGCGTCCCAATGCGGTGAGGTCTTCAACAGTGAGGCTGTGGTCAACGCGCGCAACGTCCTGCTCAATGATGGGGCCTTCGTTTAAATCTGCCGTGACATAGTGGACCGTCGCACCAATCAGTTTGACGCCTCGATCGTGCGCTTGATAGTAAGGCTTGGCGCCTTTGAAGCTGGGCAAAAAACTGTGATGAATATTGATAGCGCGACCCGCTAAGCGATGACAAATGTTGTTGGACAAAATTCGTATGTACCGGGCCAACACAACCAACTCGGTGCCTTCGGTTTCAATAATGTCTAATTGTTTTTTTTCAGATTCTTCTTTGGTGGCGGCCGTAACTGCGATGTGATGAAAGGGCACGTTATAGCTGGCGGCGAGTTGATAAAATTCGCGGTGATTGCTGATGATGGTGCGTATATCCATATGTAACAAACCAGATTTCCAACGGAACAACAAATCGTTGGTGCAATGGCCTTCTTTGCTGACCATCAAAACCGTGCGTGAAGGTTGATTGTTGGAATGCAATTGGCAATGCATGTCGAATTTTTTTACAAGACTGGGGAATTGATCGCGCAAAGTTTTTCATCCATTTCAATTGAAAATTGAACTCGCGTAAAAAACAAGCCCGTGCCCGCATCGTTAAATTCTTTGGCTTCTTCGATATTGCCAGTGCGTTCAAATAAAAATCCAGATACGGCATGAATAATACCTGGACGATCGGGGTAGGAGAGGGTGAGGATGTATGTGTTCTTCATATCGCAGATTGTCGCAGGACTCCAATTCACTTGTTTTGGGGCGGCTATCTCTTGGGTGATACGCCCACCGAGCGTCTCATCTAAACTAGCGTCTTCACAGATTGAGGAGATTGCCATGGCAAAAATGCCGCTACAAATGGAAAACCAATGGTTGCCTTTTACGCCCAATCGCCATTTTCGCAAGAAGCCACGGGTTTTTGTAAAAGCCAACGGTATGCATTTCACTACGCTGGACGGTAAAACCGTGTTGGATGGAATTTCTAGTTTGTGGTGCGTGGGTGCGGGACACAACCGCGCGCCCATCAATGAGGCGATCAAAAAACAACTCGATACATTGGATTACTCCACCGCTTTTCAAATCAGCAATGACCAAGCGTTTGATGCCGCCGCAGTCATAGCTTCAATGGCGCCAGGCGAATTGAATAAAGTTTTATTTTGCAATTCGGGATCTGAGGCCGCTGACACATCATTAAAAGTGGCCTTGGCTTATCACCGTGCGCGAGGTCAAGGACACCGCAATGTTTTTATTGGTCGTGAGCGAGGCTATCACGGCGTGGGTTTTGGCGGGATGAGTGTGGGAGGTATTCCCGCCAATCGTAAGGCTTTTGGTACAGCACTGTTACCGCGTGTGGATCACTTGCGTTTTATTCATGACCCCATCAATCATGCTTATATTCATGGAGTTGAGCCGCAATGGAGCGAAGATTTATTGCTTGAGTTGGAGAATCGAATTCTTCCATTGCACGACCCTAGCAATGTGGCCGCCATCATGGTCGAACCTGTGGCTGGCAGTGCGGGATGGTATTTGCCGCCCAAAGGCTATTTGCAACGCCTCAGACAGATTTGCGATAAGCACGACATCTTGTTGATTTTTGATGAAGTCATCACAGGCTTTGGTCGCATGGGGACAAACTTTGCCGCCGATTTTTATGGTGTCGTGCCAGACATGCTCAATTTTGCAAAATGCGTCACCAATGGTGTGATTCCATTAGGCGGTGTGATTTGTCGAGATTTTTTATACGACACATTGATGAACAACGATTCACCCGAACACACGATTGAATTTTTTCATGGCTATACCTATTCAGGCCATCCTGTTGCATGCGCCGCAGCGATTGCGACGCTTGATTTGTTTAAACAAGAAGATTTATTCAAACGCGCGGCACAAATGGGCCCTGTTTTGGGCGACGCGATGCACAGCATGCTCAAAGGTTTGCCTCATGTTGTCGGCATTCGAAGCTTAGGCTTGGCCGCAGCCGCTGATTTGTCACCCATTGAGGGTACACCTGGCAAACGCGCGTATCAAATCTTTCTCGATTGTTTTAACAAAGGCGTATTGGTGAGAGCCGCAGGTGACACGTTGGTTTTTGCGCCGCCTTATATCGTCGAAAATAATCACATCGACCAAATGGTCAGCACGCTGGCATCGTCCATTCAACAACACGCCTAACTCATTCGCCTTTTTTTAATTTTGTGGTTTGCCCACAAGCAAACCTTTTGTATGAGTTATTTTCGAAACGCAACAGAAAAAAATAGGCACACTGGCTTTGGCTTGGGTTGCTGCATTGTTATTTATTCAAATGCACGCGCCTTTGCCTTGGATGTTGGGTCCATTAACCAGCATTGCATGGGCATCCATGTTGGGTTTACCCACCCACAGTTGGGACCCATTGCGCAATATCGGTCAATGGATCATCGGCATTGCGTTGGGTTTGTATTTCACACCTGCGGTTGTGCATCTTTTAATTTCCGCTTGGTGGGTGATTGCTTTATCAATCACTTGGACTTTGTTGTTAGGATATTTTTTTGGTGTATGGCTGCATTTTTTTAATGCACCGCATATGACCAAGTTCAACCGAGCCACTTCTTATTTTTCAGGACCGATTGGTGGCGCATTGGAGATGACTTTGCTGTCTGAGCGAGAAAATGCAGTTACTAATTTGGTTGCTTCTGCGCATAGCATGTGTTTATTGATTGTGACCTTGGTGATTCCATTTGGTATTCAGTGGGCTAATTTTGGACAGATTCACATCACACCGCATGTTGTGCGAGAAATCTCGCTGTGGGGAATGGGTGTACTGGCGCTTCTTACTGCAATCGGCATTTTTGTGATGATGAAACTCAAGCGCGCAAATCCTTGGTTTATGGGTGCGATGTTGGTATCGATGAGCGTGACCATGATGGATCTTCATTTAACAGCATTACCCAGCGAAGCAACCAATATTGCTCAACTGTTGATTGGTGTGAGCTTGGGTGTTCGTTTCAATCGGCAATTTATCAAGTCGGCGCCGCGTTGGCTATTCAGTGTGGCGATTGGAACGGTTGGGATGATTGTTTTGTGTATTTTATTTTCGTATATCTTGCTATAGATTACGCATTTGCCATTTGCAACATTGATATTGGTCAGTGCTCCAGGTGGTATCGCTGAAATGGCCATCACAGCAAAAGTATTGCAACTCGGTGCGCCGATCGTGACGGTGTTTCAAGTGTCCAGATTGGTGGCTGTATTGTTGTTGTCGGGGCCTTTGTATCAATGGCTTTGTGGACGCAACACGGCTGATTAGGGCATGCTGACCGAGCGTAATTTTTGATCGACAAAATCGCCATTGGATTGAGTTAATTTAAATCGCACAGGCATCATCGCCAATTGAGGCGATAACCATACTTCAATTTTTTGATCGTAGTCGCGCCTTGGTGTTCGTGTCACTTTTAATGTTTTGAGCGATTGATAGGGCAGGTCAATTTTTTCTTCACCATCAACCACAAACAACCAAGTTTCGCTTTCTCGCGTTGAGACCACTGGCATTTGTATGGTTGACCCTGCGATTTGTGTATTTGTGTCACCCGCCAAACGCGCGCCTAATTGAATCAACACGCTTAAACGATCTTGCGCACCTTCCATTAAAGTAGACGGTGTTGAATTGGCACTGTAAACAATCAATGCTTTTTCACGATCAAAATCAACCGCTAACTCGTTTCTGTTTTTATCGCCAAACCGAGAAGGCATTAAACCCTGTGCGCTGATTTGGCCGACGCTGGTTTGACTGCGTGAGCCCAACAAAAAAGCGCTCACTTCGTACCGTGCGTTGTATTTTTGACCATCGTGTTGCCACAAAAGCTCACCGCTGGCGGTGTAGTTGAGATTACGTACGGTGCCGCTTACTTCATAGCGCATACGTGTTGATCCAGGAATGGCATAAGGGATAGCGATGGGCTTGGGTTGTGTGGGCTCAGTGCTTTCTTTTTTTTCTGTTGGTGCGATTAAGACTTCTTCAGGGGGAGGAGCGAGCGATGGTGTCGATGGGCTTGTGGCTTGCGCGGGAATGGGCTCTGGAGAAGACGGCGCATTGTTGGGCACAACGGGCGCGGGGGGTGGAATTGTTTTTTTACGAGGTTTTGGAGTGTCGATAGTCTTGGGTGTGGGCCCTGTCGCTTGCGTGGACTGCATCACCACCATGGTTTTAAAAGGCGTTTCTTCATCCGTTCCCCATAAAGAAATATTTTGTAAAACAATCAGGTGTAAGATCCATACACCAAGCGATAGCCAGACGATATGTCGCCAACGAGGATTTGGATAGAATTTGAATGGAGTCAAGATAATGGAATGAATAGAGTTTTGTATCTCTTTTTTTGGGCCTCGCATCCTCTTGCAACTGAAAGGAAACACCGATGAAATTAGCCACTTATAAAGATGGCTCGCGCGATGGACAACTGGTGGTGGTTTCTCGCGATTTGCACACAGCGCATTATGCGACAGACATTGCGCATCGATTACAAAATGTTTTGGATGATTGGGATTTTTTATCGCCCCAATTGCAAGATTTGTATGACACGATCAATCAAGGAAAAGCGCGCCACGCCTTTGCATTTGATCCTCAAATGTGCATGGCCCCGTTGCCGCGTGCGTACCAATGGGCCGATGCATCGGCCTACATCAATCACGTCGAGTTGGTGCGTGCATCACGCAATACCGAAGTTCCTGCCAATTATTACACCGACCCTTTGATCTATCAAGGTGGAAGCGATGATTTCATGGGTGCTTGTGATGATGTCATTTGTGCAAGCGAAGACTATGGGATTGACTTTGAGGCGGAGCTTGCAGTTATCACGGGTGATGTGCCCATGACTGCATCGCCCAAACAAGCATTAGAAGGCATTCGATTGGTCATGTTGGCCAATGATGTGTCATTGCGTAATTTAATCCCTGACGAAATTGCAAAGGGCTTTGGTTTTTTACAAGGCAAACCCGCCACGGCATTCAGCCCCGTTGCGGTCACCATTGATGAGTTTGGCGAAGCGTGGGACAAAGGTCGAATTCATTTAACCATGCAAACAACGTGGAATGGAAAAAAAGTAGGGATGTGCGATGCAGGGCCTGAGATGACTTTTCATTTTGGCCAACTCATCTCGCATCTTTGCAAAACACGCAATGTGCGTGCGGGAAGCATCATCGGCAGTGGCACGGTCAGCAACAAAGCGGTCGAATCAAAAGGAAAAAAAGATTGGCCTAAAGGTTATAGCTGTATTGCAGAAAAGCGAGCCATTGAAACAATACTAGACGGCAAAGTGACGACCGAATATATGAAATACGGCGACACCATTCGCATTGAAATGAAAAGCAAAGACGGCCAAAGTATTTTTGGTGCGATCGATCAAAAAATAGAGTCATTGGTTGCTAGTTAGTTTTTTTTGCCGCCTTTAAAATGCACAAACAACAAATCGCTTGGATCTCTGGCGCCGTGTTGCTTGTGCATGGTGTGTTGCTTGTTTATTTTTCAAATACAGATCAATTAACAAAAGAAGAAGAAACCATTGTTCAAGTGCCGATGACTTCACAAAAACTTGAAATCAGCCATCCAAAAGCAACGACACCCTCCATTCAAAAGGAGATGAGTGCATCGCGCCCAAATTCTCCGCCAGTTGCGGCCGTCGTACCCAACTCAAGTTCAACGCCAACGACCGCTTCCCTTTCTGCACCGTCCCCCATGACGTCATCTGCATCATTGAACGTAAGTGCAAGCCATCACTCCACAGCAACAACAACGCCGTCATCTGGCGCGGCCCCGCAAGAAAAACCCGCCCCTATTGAATTGCCAACCACGCTGGCCGACTACAAAAATCGTGCGCAACCCCAATATCCTCGGATCAGCAAGCGACTTGGTGAACAAGGCCGTGTGGTTGTACAAGTTTTGATTGGTGTGGATGGACAAGCCCAACAAGCCCAAATTGCGCAAAGCTCAGGCTATGATCGCTTGGACCAATCGGCATTAGACGCTGTGCTGCAGTGGAGTTATGTGCCAGGTCAGCGTGGAGGGGTGCCAGAGGCCATGTGGTTTCAAATACCCATTCAATTTAAAATGGAAAACAAATAGCTAATCAACCCTCATCTCTTTTATTTACACACATCGATACCTATGACTACACCTCCTGCATTTGATTTTCAAAAAATGATTCCTGGATTTGATTTTTTAAAACAACTATCAACACAGCGATCGACGCCTTTTCCCATGTCGAGTTGGGTCACGCCTTCACTCGATCCCAAAGAAATCGAAAAAAAATTCAAGAACTCAAAGCGGTTCAATTTTGGCTTCAGCAAAACTCTAAAGCATTGAGCGCGACGATTCAAGCGATGGAAGTCCAGCGAATGACGCTCTCTACCTTGCAAGGGATAAACCTCAGCGCAGAACAGCTGTCGCAGTCCTTGCAACTCAAAACAACCGAGATGCCAGTGGCATCGACTTCAACGAATGAAAAAACACCAGCCGTCGATCCCATGGTTTTGTGGGGCGCGCTTACACAACAATTCACACAGATTACAGATAAAACGGTTCAAGATTTGCAAACGCACGCCGCGGCCACTGCGGTCAAAGCAGAACCACAAAAAGCAACACGCAATAAAAGATCCGCAGTCACGCCCAAAAAACAGACGATCAAAGGTGTTCGTAAAACATGAAATTATTTCCCTATGGCCATGCAACCCATCCGCAATGGCTAATGGCGGCGGGTTTGGTGCTGGCGCAAGTTCGTGAACAAATGGCCTTGCCCGAATATGCCTCTAAGCCAACATTAGGCCTTCTCTATATCACCGATCATTATGTAAGTCAGGCACAAGACATCTTCGATCATTTGCGCGATGAATTAAGCAATATTGCGCATTGGAGTGGCACAGTGGGCGTCGGTGTTTCATCCAACAATGTTGAGTATTTTGATGAGCCTGCATTGGTTTTAATGCTGTGCGATTTGCCTGTCGATCAATTTCAAGTGTTCAATGGCTTGTCACGCTTGGGTCAAGCAGGGCCGCAAGATTTTGTGGCACAAACAGCATTGATTCATGCGGATGCACAAACGCCTGAAATTTCAGAGCTCATTGAAGACGTGGCCGATCTCACAACACAAGGCTATGTGTTTGGTGGCTTGGCATCGAGTCGACATCAAACCATTCAGTTTTCTGTCAATGCGCATGGAAGCGATGTACCCAACACTCAAGTCAGCGGTGTATTTGAAGGTGGATTGAGTGGCGTTGCTTTTAGCTCTGATGTGGCACTGGTTTCGCGCGTCACTCAAGGTTGTCAGCCCGTTGGAATAACGCATACCGTGACTGAGGCGCAAGGGCATTTGGTTTTAAAACTCAATGACTTTCCTGCTTTGTATGTGTTGATGGAAGAGTTGGGCGTGTCATTGGATGAACCGTTAAAAGCGATTACCAAAGTGCGTTCAACATTGGTGGGTTTGTCGTCACAGCAGCAATCATCGATCAAACGCACGGGTGAGTTTGAAGAAGAAGTCATGGTGCGTCACATCATTGGTTTAGATCCAGAACAACATGGCGTTGCTGTTGCGCATTCCGTTGAAGTGGGCATGCAACTTACTTTTTGTCAGCGCGATGCATTTGCTGCACGTGCAGATTTGTTGCGCATGGGCTCCGAAATTCGTGAAGCTTTAGAGCCCGAAGACATTACACAAGAAGTAGCGATGCAATTGTCGGATGAAGATTTTTCAGCGCCGCATCCCGCTAGAAGAATGGCGGGTGCTATTTATGTCAGTTGCTCAGGGCGAGGCGGCCCACATTTTGGCGGGCCCAGTGCAGAGCTTCAATTATTGCGTCGCGCCTTAGGTGATGTGCCCTTGGTTGGTTTTTTTGCCAGCGGTGAAATTGCACATCGCAATTTGTACGGCTATACAGGTGTCCTCACCGTTTTCACAACCGAAGAGAATTGATATGCCATCGATTGTTTTGGGATGCATTGCAGATGACTTTACAGGCGCAACCGATTTGGCCAACAACTTGGTGCGCGCAGGTATGCGTGTGGTGCAAACCATTGGTGTGCCCAATGAGTCTTTGCAATCCGATGTCGATGCGGTGGTTGTCGCGCTTAAATCACGCACCATCGCGCCCGCACTTGCAGTTGAGCAATCGTTGCTTGCGTTGAAATGGTTGCGAGCGGAAGGCGCGCAACAAATTTATTTTAAATATTGCTCCACGTTTGACAGTTGGTACGAGGGCGATGTGCGTGGCAACATCGGCCCCGTCACCGATGCGTTGATGGATGCACTCAACACCGACTTCACCATTGCCACACCCGCGTTTCCAGACAACCATCGCACGGTATGCAACGGTTATTTATTTGTGGGCGATGTGTTGCTCAGCGAAAGCAGCATGAAAGATCACCCGCTCACACCTATGCTCGACGCCAATTTGGTGCGGGTGCTACAAGCGCAATCACAAAAAAAAGTTGGATTGATTGCTCACACAGTGATGGCCAAAGGACACACGGCGATTACGCAACGCATCAACGAATTAAAAACCCAAGGCGTTCAAATCGCAGTGGTGGATGCACTCAACAACGATGATTTGATTCGTTTGGGCCCTGCTTTAAAAAATAGACCCTTGGTGACAGCGAGTTCAGGCGTGGCCATTGGATTGCCCGCCAATTGGAATTTAATGCCCAACGCGCAATCGAGTTTGTTGCCATCTGCCAAAGGTTTTCAAGCGATTGTGTCGGGTAGTTGTTCGCAGGCCACGCAAGCGCAAGTCGCACATTTCAAACAAAGCGGACAACCCGCATTTGAAATTGACGTGATGCAGTTGCACACCGAGCAAGCAAAGCAAGTGCAAATTGAAAAAGCATTGCAATGGGCCCAATCCTTGGTTTCACAAAAAGCCGTATTAATTTATTCAACGGCGGATCCAGCGCGTGTGCAAGAAGTACAAAAACGTTGGGACGTTGAAGCGTCGGGTGCCATGATTGAACAGACCTTGGCCCAAATTACGCAAGGGTTGGTGCGATTAGGCGTGTCGCAATTGTTGGTTGCTGGTGGTGAAACATCGGGCGCTTGTGTGCAAGCATTGCAAGTGGGGCAGTTGCAAATTGGTCTGCAAATCGATCCAGGTGTCCCATGGTGCTATGCGCATTCAAGCTTGAGTGCATCGCAAGGTTTGCACATCAGTTTAAAGTCGGGCAACTTTGGCACTGTGGATTTTTTTACCAAAGCATGGCGCATGTTGAGTTAATCACCTAAACACCACGCGCACGATTGCGCGCAAATATATGTGTCCATTGTTGCAATTGATTTACGTCTAGCGCATCTCTGATCTCTTGCATTAAGTTGAGGTAGTAATGCAAATTGTGCACCGTGGCTAGCATGGGGCCTAGCATCTCACCGCATCGATCCAAATGATGCAAATACGCGCGACTAAAGCCGCCACTCACCGTGCCGTCGTCTCTTTTAAAACCTTTGCAGGTATAACAAGTGCAAGTCTCGTCCAGTGGCGCATGATCGGTTTTGTGTTTGGCGTTGCGAATTTTTAAATCACCGAAACGCGTGAATAAATGACCGTTGCGTGCATTGCGCGTCGGCATCACGCAATCAAACATATCGACACCGTGAGACACACCCGCCATCAAATCTTCGGGCGTGCCCACGCCCATTAAGTAACGAGGCTTGTTGGCGGGCAAGCGATGCGGCGTGTGCGCCATGATGCGCATCATCTCTTCTTTGGGCTCGCCCACGCTCACGCCACCCACAGCGTAGCCTGGCAAATTCATATCCGCCAATGCATGAAGCGATGCTTCACGCAATTGTTCAAACATGCCGCCTTGCACAATCCCAAACAATGCATTGGGATTGTTTAGTTTTTCAAATTCGGTGCGACAACGCTCGGCCCAACGCAAACTTAATGACATCGATGCGAGCGCTTCTTTTTCAGTGGTGAGAACGCCTTGGGTTTCATACGGCGTACATTCATCAAACTGCATCACGATGTCGCTGTTGAGAATAGTTTGAATTTGCATGCTCACTTCGGGGGTTAAAAAAAATTTGCCGCCGTTAACGGGCGAAGCAAAGCGCACACCTTCTTCGGTGATTTTGCGCCTCGCACCCAAACTCCAAACTTGAAAACCACCGCTGTCGGTGAGAATCGGTTTGTTCCATTGTTCAAAATCGTGCAAGCCGCCAAAGCTTTTTAAAATATCAAGACTAGGACGCATCCACAAATGAAATGTATTACCCAAAATAATTTGCGCATTCATCTCTTCTAAACTGCGCGGCATCACGCCTTTAACGGTGCCATAAGTGCCCACTGGCATAAAGATGGGGGTTTCAACCACGCCGTGGTTGAGTTTCAATCGCCCCCGTCTTGCATAGCCATCAGTTTTTAAAACTTGAAATTCAAGCATGATCTGTCTTTCTCTGAAGTAGCATCGCGTCGCCATAACTTAAAAATCGATAGGTCTTGTCAATCGCATGGCGATACAAAGCATGCATGTGATCAAAGCCTGCAAATGCACTCACCAACATCAGCAATGTAGATTTGGGTAAATGAAAATTGGTGATCAGCGTATCAATCACTTGGAATTGAAAACCTGGCGTTATAAAAATAGCGGTATCGCCTTCGGTTTGTCGTGTTTGCGCCCATGACTCTAGGGTGCGCACGGTGGTAGTACCTACTGCAACAACACGCCCCCCACGTTGTTGACATGCTTGAATGGCTTGCAAGGTGTTAGATGGAATGCTGTACCACTCGCTGTGCATCGTGTGTTGTGAAATATTGTTGGTTTTAACGGGTTGAAACGTGCCTGCGCCGACATGCAAGGTCACATGCGTGGTATCAATTCCTTTGGACTTCAATTCATCCATCAAAGGCCAATCAAAATGCAAGGCTGCAGTCGGTGCGGCAATTGCGCCGGGATGTTTTGCAAAAACCGTTTGATAACGGGACTCGTCTTCTTTTTGATCACTGTGCTCAATATACGGTGGTAAAGGCACATGACCATGTTGTTGCATCAAGGCAAAAGGCTCGTCGTTCAAGGCCAATAAAAAAAAAGCGCCTTGCGCATCGGGCCATCGACCTAACAAGGTGGCCTCAAATCCGCCATGAGTAGATCCTCCCGCCATGGCCAACACCGTGCCGATGGGTGGCTTTTTGCTCACCTTCATGTGCGCCACCACTTGATGCGCAGGCCCCAAGGTAGACGTTGGCAATACGCGTTCGATCAACAACTCCAATTGCCCCCCTGTTGGTTTTTGTCCAAACAATCGCGCTTTGACAACTTGTGTGTCATTAAACACCAACAAATCACCCGATTGAAGCAAAGAGGGCAAACTGTTAAAGATTCGATCGATAGGCACAGAACTTGTACCATCGAGCAAGCGAGACGCGCTTCGCACGGCGCTGGGGTCTTGGGCAATCAGGTGTTGGGGCAGATCGAAATCAAAATCACTCAGGGTGTAGCTTGAAGTGACCGACGATGGATGTGACATGATGCTTGAGGGCTTGACAGACCCGTTCCAAGTGAAGATGTGTATATTGTTACATTTTCCATTCCACTTTTTGCAACATTGGCAATGACCAACAACAAACCTTTATCAGCCCCCCAAAAAGCCTTGCGTAAAATGGGATTGGTGCGCGATGTGGATTTGTCATTGCATTTGCCCTTTCGTTATGAAGACGAAACATCGATTGCTGCTTTGCGCGATGCGCGCGATGGCGACACGGTGCAAATTGAAGCCACGGTGAAATCATGCCAAGTGGTGTTTAAACCGCGTCGTCAATTGTTGGCGGTGGTGGATGACGGTACCGATACATGCAGTTTGAGATTTTTTAATTTTTATCCCAATATGCAAAAAGCATTAGAAGTGGGGCGCCAAGTGCGTTTGCGCGGTGAGGTGCGCGGCGCATTGATGGGCAAAAACATGATGCATCCTACAGTGCAGGCCGCAGGTGGTGCGCTCGCAACCGCGCTCACACCTGTGTACCCCACAACAGCCACATTGCCACAAGCCTATATTCGAAAAGCCGTACAAAGCGGATTAGCACGCGCCATCAAAAGTGGTTTGTTCACAGAAACGATTCCACAACAATATTTGCCACCGCACACATGGCGTTTGCAAGACGCACTTGTTTTTTTGCATCATCCATCGGTGGATGTGTCGATGGCGCAACTCGATGACAAAACGCATCCCGCATGGCAACGACTCAAAGCCGAAGAATTATTGGCACAACAACTCTCGCAATTGCAATCTAAACGCGAACGTGCTTTGTTGCGCGCGCCGCCTCTTACGCCCAACGTGAAATCATCTAAACTGGTTGAACAATTGATGGCGGTGTTGCCTTTTGCATTGACCCATGCACAACAACGCGTGACGCAAGAAATACAACACGATTTATCAAGACAAATTCCCATGCATTGCTTGTTGCAAGGCGACGTGGGTTCTGGCAAAACTGTGGTTGCGGCGATTGCAGCGGTTCAAGCGATTGATGCAGGTTGGCAATGCGCACTCATGGCACCTACAGAAATTTTGGCCGAACAACATTTTCGAAAACTCACCGATTGGTTGGAGCCCATCTTGTCACCACGCGGTTTGCGCGTGGCTTGGCTCACAGGTAGTCAAAAGAAAAAAGAACGCGGCGCTATGCTTGAAGTGATTGCCAATGGACAAGCCGCATTGGTGGTGGGCACGCATGCGGTCATTCAACAACATGTGCACTTTCATGCACTTGGATTGGCCATCATCGATGAACAACACCGATTTGGTGTGGCACAACGTTTGGCCTTGCGACAAAAATTAATCAGCGACGAAAACGCACAAGCACAAGAACCGCATTTATTGATGATGAGCGCCACACCCATTCCAAGAACCTTGGCCATGAGTTATTACGCCGATTTGGATGTGTCGACCATCGATGAATTACCGCCAGGTCGAACGCCCGTCGTCACCAAAGTGGTGTCAGACGCCAGACGCGATGAAGTGATTGAACGCATTCGCACTCAACTCAATGAGGGTCGACAAGTCTATTGGGTTTGTCCTTTGATTGAAGAGAGCGAAGCACTCGACCTCACTAATGTCACACAAACGCATGAAGACTTGACGCATTCGTTACCTGGTGTGATGGTGGGTTTGTTGCATTCACGCATGCCTGTTGCAGATAAAAAAACCGTCATGTCACTGTTCACATCGGGACAAATGGGCGTGCTGGTGAGCACCACAGTGATAGAAGTCGGTGTAGATGTGCCCAATGCATCGTTGATGGTGATTGAACACGCAGAAAGATTTGGTTTGAGTCAACTGCATCAACTGCGCGGGCGTGTGGGCAGAGGTGCCGCCGCATCTGCATGCATTTTGTTGTACTCCACGGCTGAGCACGGTCGCGTCAGCGAAACCGCGCGCGAGCGTTTGCGTGCCATGGCGCAGACCAACGACGGATTTGAAATTGCACGCAGAGATTTAGACATTCGTGGCCCAGGTGAATTTTTGGGTGCACGACAATCGGGTGCGGCGATGTTGCGATTTGCAGATCTTGCCGTTGATTTAGATTTGCTTGACTGGGCGCGAGCCTTGGCACCCGTTATGTTCGATCAATATTCAGACATGGCCACACAACATATCAATCGATGGCTCGGTGGCAAATCCGATTACTTAAAAGCGTAAACTTCAACTATGACACTGACCGAACTCAAATACATCATTGCCGTTGCTCGCGAAAAACATTTCGGGCGCGCAGCCGACGCATGTTTTGTTTCTCAACCTACTTTATCGGTTGCCATCAAAAAATTAGAAGATGAATTAGATGTCAAAATTTTCGAGCGTAATGCCAACGAAGTCACTGTGACACCTTTGGGTGAAGAAATCATTCGTCAAGCGCAAAGCGTCGTTGAGCAAGCCAGTCTCATCAAAGAAATTGCCAAGCGTGGCAAAGACCCACTCGCAGGCTCACTCAAGTTGGGCGTTATTTACACCATCGCGCCTTATTTATTACCTGAACTCGTGCGATACACGATCGAAAAATCACCGCAGATGCCACTCATGTTGCAAGAAAATTTCACGGTTCGATTGCTTGAGATGTTGCGCTCAGGAGAAATCGATTGCGCCATCATGGCCGAGCCTTTTCCTGATGCGGGTTTGGCCGTGGCGCCTTTGTACGATGAGCCATTCATGGCGGCCTTACCCAGTAATCATGCGTTGGCTTCGCGCAAATCGCTCACAGCACAACAACTCAAATCCGAAACCATGTTGTTATTAGGCAATGGTCATTGCTTTCGCGATCACGTGCTCGAAGTGTGTCCCGAATTTGCGCGCTTTTCGAGTAACGCAGAAGGCATTCGAAAAAGTTTTGAAGGCTCTTCTTTAGAAACCATTAAACATATGGTGGCCGCTGGCATGGGCGTGACCTTGGTGCCACGTTTATCGGTGCCCAAAGAAGCATTAGAGTCGCAAGCCAATCGAAAAAAAAGTGCTGACTATTATATTCGCTACTTGCCGATCGTTGACGGCACCGATGCGCCGCCCACGCGTCGCGTCGTATTAGCTTGGCGAAAAAGTTTCACGCGTTACGAAGCCATCGCTGCTTTGCGCAACGCCATTTATGCGTGTCATTTGCCAGGCGTTCATCGCTTGTCTTGATTTTTTAATGGATGATCGTGTCAGAACCCACCACCACGGCCTCGCGCTTCACTCTTTATTTAAATCTCATTCGTTGGGACAGACCCGCTGGTTGGTTGTTATTGCTGTGGCCATCACTCACTGCTTTATGGATCGCATCCAAGGGTTGGCCCGATTGGCACTTGTTATGTGTGTTTGTGCTTGGCACTGTCTTGATGCGCAGTGCGGGTTGTTGCATCAACGATGTGGCCGATCGTGAATTTGACAAACACGTCAAACGCACCGCACAAAGACCCGTGACCAGCGGACAACTCAGCGTTCGTCAAGCTCTTCAATTGGGCGCACTTTTGGCGATGTGTGCTTTTTTACTGGTGCTCACTACCAATGCCGTTACCGTCGTTTGGTCTGTTGCAGCGGCTGTCATCGCCATTGCATACCCTTATGCCAAACGATTTGTTGCTATGCCTCAAGCCGTGTTGGGCATCGCTTTTAGTTTTGGTATCCCAATGGCTTTTTCTGCTGTTCGCGGTGGCGAGTTCAACCTGAAAGGTGTGTGGGATGCAGTTCCGTTGCAAGCTTGGTTGATGCTTGTGAGCAATCTTTTTTGGGTCTTGGCCTACGACACCGAATATGCAATGGTTGACCGCAATGATGATTTACAAATCGGTATCAAAACATCGGCGATTACTTTGGGTCAGCACGATGTCAAAGCCATTGTGTTGTTTTATTTTTTATTTTTAATCAGTTGGATGGCCTTAATCATGCCGTATCAACTCGGATGGCCTGTCTATATCGCATGGGTATTGGCCGTCTTACAAGTGATCTGGCATTACCAATTGATCAAACACCGAGATCGACATAACTGTTTTAAAGCTTTTAGACAAAACCATTGGTTGTGCACCACATTATTTGTTGGCGTTGTTGTGGGCTTTGCTCTTCAATAAAAAATGCACGCGAAAAAAACGACTTGAATAAGTGGTTTTTTAAAAATTTAAAAATCAATCAAGTTTGTGCTTTTTTGGCTTTCTTTGCTTTTTTCTTTTTGGCCTTCTTGGCTGCCTTGGGCTTCTTGTCAGAATTTACAGTAGGGTCAGCGGCAGGCGTTGTCGCTGGTGCTGCTTGAGTGGCTGGGGTGGGTGTGCTTTGAGCGGTACTTAAAGTTGGTAAAGCCATGACAAAGTTAGCGCAGATGGCAAAGAATAGTTTAAACATAGATTGATTCCTGTCGAAAGTTAAACTTGACACATTGTCGCACGACTCTCAAAAAGCATCAAAACCAGTCAAAATGCGATTCACTTGCCAAATTCTTTGCCTAATTGATGCGCTCGCTCACTTGCCGCTCCAATCGCTTTTTCAAATAGTTCGCCCAAATGATGTTCTTGCATCACGCTCAAAGCCGCATGCGTTGTGCCACCTTTGGACGTGACTCTTTCACGTAAAACCGCAGGCGACTCGCTGCTGGCGCGCGCCAACTCAGACGCGCCCACAAACGTGCCAATGGCCAATTGCCGCGATTGTTCTAGTGACAGGCCCAATTGCTTTCCTGCTTCAATCATCGCTTCTAAAAAATAAAACACATAAGCGGGGCCCGAGCCTGAAAGTGCGGTTACGGCATCAAGTTTGGATTCTTCATCCACCCAAAGGTATTGTCCTGTTGTTGCAATCAATACTTCGATCAAACCGCGGTCTTGCGCGCTCACTGCTGATCGTGCAAACAAACCCGTTTGTCCCAAGGCCACCAAGGCGGGTGTATTTGGCATTGCGCGAACGACGCGCTGAGTGCCCAACCAATGCGCGATGCTGTCGCTTCGAATGCCAGCGGCCACACTCAAATGCAAAGCATTGTGAGTGAACGATGCGCAAGGCAATGCGGCTTGATGAAACATTTGAGGTTTGATGGCCCAAATCACCAGACTTGCTTTATTTAAATGTTCATTGACCTGATCATGAGTGACCACGCCCATTTGAGACAAGCGTGCCCGCGCCTCTTGCAAAGGTTCCAACACATGAATGTGCTGAGGATTGATCTGGCGTGCAATGAGACCATTTATCATGGCGCTGGCCATATTGCCGCCACCAATAAAAGCCAATTGCAAATTTAAAAATTCAGAAGTCATTGGCTAGTCCAGTTTAAAAATAATTTGATTCACAAAGTAACCGCTTGCCTCACCGCATGTTCCCATGCAAACATCATGCTATGGGCCTGATCACGAGAAATTTTAGGTTCAAAGATGCGTTCGATTTTCCATTGTGCCGTTAAATCTTGCGTGTTAGCAAAAATGCCCACTTGCAGACCAGCCAAATAAGCCGCACCCAGCGCCGTTGTTTCTATCACCGACGGACGAATTACTGGCAACCCCAAAACATCGGCTTGCATTTGCATCAACAAATTATTCACACAAGCTCCACCGTCGACTCGCAAACCTTGCGCTTGGATGTTGCCCAACTGAGCAACATCTTTCATCATTGCAAAATACAAAGCCGCACTTTGAAAAACAATACTCTCCAATGCGGCGCGTGCAATGTGCGCGCGGTTTGTGCCCCGCGTCATACCCGTGATTATGCCGCGCGCTTGCGATTGCCAGTAAGGTGCACCCAAGCCTGTGAATGCGGGCACCATCACCACCCCATCGGATGTTTCAACAGAGGAGGCCAATGCTTCGATCTCGCTACTGCTTTGAATCATGCCTAAACCATCACACAACCATTGCACAACAGCGCCACCCATGAACACACTGCCTTCCAATGCAAATTGAGATTGCGAATCGCTTTGTGCACAGTGCGTGCCAATCAATCCATTTTGACTGTTCACCAATTGATTGCCTGTATTCATTAACATGAAGCAACCGGTTCCATAGGTGTTTTTTGCCATGCCTGATTTCCAACACGCTTGACCAAACAAGGCGCTTTGTTGATCGCCCGCTACTCCTGCAATCGGTATCGTATGCCCAAACCATTGAACATCTGCGATTCCAAAATCTGCGCATGAAGGCAACACATGAGGCAAGATGTTGCGTGGCACATTCAAGCATTCAATCAATTGATCGTCCCATTGATGGGTTTGAATATTAAACATCATCGTGCGCGATGCATTGCTCACATCGGTTACATGTGATTGGCCATTGGTGAGTTGCCAAATCAACCAAGTGTCAATCGTGCCAAAAGCCAAATGGCCTGCTTGAGCCAATTCGCGTGCGCCCTTCACATGATCCAAAATCCAAGCGGCTTTGGTCCCACTGAAATAAGAGTCAATCACGAGCCCTGTTTTTTGTTTCACCACATCTGCTAAGCCACGATCAATCAACTGCTGACAAACATCAGCTGTGCGACGGTCTTGCCAAACAATGGCGTTGTAAATGGGCTGCCCTGTGCGCTTATCCCAAATAACCGTGGTTTCACGTTGATTGGTGATGCCAATGCTTGCGATATCTTTCGCATCAATCCCCGATTGTTGAATCACATCGCGCAGGGTGCCGAGTTGACAACGCCAAATCTCATTCGCGTTATGCTCCACCCATCCAGCTTGAGGATAAATTTGTTTGAACTCCTTTTGCGACAAGCCAGTGGTATGACCCTGTTCATCAAACAATAAAGTTCTACAACTCGACGTTCCTTGATCAATGGCTAATAAATATTTCAATCGCATCACCTTCATTTAATTTTTGCAAAAAACAAAACAAACCTACAAAATCTAACCATGCAAAGACTACTACTACTTCAACAATTGTCCACCAATCCCAATTTTGATGTGGCCATTATTGGTGGGGGCGCCACAGGATTGGGCGCTGCTGTTGAAGCGGCGCTCAAAGGATACCGCGTTGTCTTGTTAGAGGCGCAAGATTTTGCAAAAGGAACGTCGTCACGTTCAACCAAACTATTGCATGGGGGTGTTCGCTATTTGGCTCAAGGCAACATCGCTTTGATCTACCAAGCCTTGCACGAACGCGGTGTGCTGCTCAACAATGCATCGCATTTGGCCCATCCTTTGTCTTTTATTGTTCCCACCTATTCATGGTGGGATACGATGCTCTACACCGTCGGTTTAAAAATTTACGATGCACTTGCAGGCGCTTCTAGTTTGGGCCCTACGCATCATCTCAGCTCAAAGCTGATTAAATCGCGCTATACCCATCTTATGGCTTATGGACTCAAAGGCGGCGTTCAATATTGGGATGCGCAATTTGACGATTCGCGATTGGCCATTTCTTTGGCGCGCACCGCGCAGTCATTGGGCGCGCGTGTCATCAATTATTGCCCTGTTCAATCCTTGAATCATCAAGACGGCTTAGTGAAAGGTTTGAATTTCCAAGATGCATTGACGCAAAGCAATTACACAATCAATGCCGCCTGTGTGATCAACGCAACAGGGGTTTGGGTCGACGATATTCGAAACATGAGCCCCCATTCAAAAAATTCATCGCTCGTGTCTGCTAGCCAAGGCGTGCATGTGGTCGTCGATCACTTATTTTGGCCATACGATGAAGCCTTATTAATTCCCAAAACATCGGACGGTCGGGTGTTATTTGTCGTGCCGTGGATGGGGCATGTCATTTTAGGAACCACCGACACGCCACAATCGGATCTCTTGCTTGAACCCAAGCCCACGCTAGAGGATGTTCAATTTATCTTGCAACAAGTTGCGCCTTATTTAAACAAAGCACCCCGCATTCAAGACATCAAAAGCATGTGGGCGGGCTTGAGACCATTGGTTCAAGCCAACTCACATCAAAAGACGGGGGCAACCAGTCAAATCAGCCGTGAGTACTTTATTGGGGTCGATTCGTCGAGGCTGGTCACCATCACAGGCGGCAAATGGACCACTTATCGGGTTATGGCTGAGGATGTTATAGATCGGTGTATTCAAGAAGGCTTTTTACCCAAGCCACCGCAAAACAAGTCCACCACTCATTTGCATCCTATAAAGGGGCTATCCTCCGATGCACCGACCCCCGACCGCGTGCGCTATGCCGTGCAGAACGAAATGGCCCTGAGCGTCGAAGATGTTTTGGCCCGGCGATCGCTCGTGCTGTTTTTAGAAGCGGGCTTGGCTATTCAATTGGCGCCTCAAGTAGCGCAAATCATGGCCAGTGAGGGCATTGCCGATCCCCGGTTGGATGAGTTTGTGGCTTTGGCCAAAAAATACATGGCAGAGTATTTGGCGGGCTAATCTACTCAAAATCCTCTGATTAAGACTATTTAATAAAGCCGTCTGTTGTGTTTATTACGTGAATAATTTGCAATTTGTTGACGGCCCGCTCAAAAGCGTGCCATAATTAATCCACTTTCCTGCTCATGGCAGGGAATTTTCTGCCCAAAGTTGAGCGTGCTAATTGTGGTGCGTGTAAAACGGGACCAAGACTGATCAGATCGACGCAAATTTTTGCAGATATCCGGTACAAGTTGGGAATAACTTAAAATGATCCAGACTGAATCTCGATTAGAGGTCGCCGACAACACGGGCGCCAAATCTGTTTTGTGCATCAAGGTGCTCGGCGGATCCAAGCGTCGCTACGCCAGTGTTGGCGACATCATTAAGGTGAGCATCAAAGAAGCTGCACCTCGTGGCCGCGTCAAAAAAGGCGAGGTCTATAGTGCCGTGGTGGTTCGCACTGCCAAGGGCATTCGCCGTTCGGACGGTTCACTTGTCAAATTTGACAGCAACGCCGCTGTACTGCTTAACACCAAGCTGGAGCCCATCGGCACCCGCATCTTCGGCCCCGTTACGCGCGAATTGCGTACCGAGCGCTTCATGAAGATCGTGTCTTTGGCGCCCGAAGTTCTCTAAGGACCGGCCATGAACAAACTCCGCAAAGGCGACGAAGTCGTCGTTATCACTGGCAAAGACAAAGGCAAGCGCGGCAAAATTGCGCTTCGTCAAGACGACTCCCATCTGCTCATCGAGGGCATCAACTTGGTCAAAAAACACACCAAGCCCAATCCGATGGCAGGCACCACAGGTGGCATCGTCGAAAAATCCATGCCTATTCACCAATCCAATGTAGCCATTTTCAATGCCACAACAGGCAAGGCTGATCGTGTAGGCATCAAAATTCAGGCTGACAGCTCCAAAGTGCGTGTCTTCAAGTCCAGTGGCGAAGAAATCAAGGCGGCATAAAGATGGCACGACTTCAACAACATTACCGTGAAAAAGTGGTTCCCCAGTTAACCACTCAATTTGGCTATAAGTCACCCATGCAGGTGCCTCGCCTCACCAAAATCACACTCAATATGGGTGTGAGCGAAGCTGTTGCAGACAAAAAAATCATGGAACACGCGGTCGGCGACCTCACCAAAATTGCAGGTCAAAAGCCTGTGGTTACCAAAGCGCGCAAAGCCATCGCGGGTTTCAAAATTCGCGAAGACCAAGCCATTGGTTGCATGGTCACCTTGCGTGGCGTTCGCATGTACGAATTTCTCGATCGCTTTGTCACCATCGCATTACCCCGCGTCCGCGACTTCCGTGGTGTTTCTGCCCGTGCCTTTGATGGACGCGGCAACTACAACATCGGTGTCAAAGAACAAATCATCTTCCCTGAAATTGAGTATGACAAGGTTGACGCTTTGCGCGGCCTCAATATCAGTATCACCACGACGGCCAAGACCGATGAAGAGTGCAAAGCACTTCTCGCGGCTTTCCGTTTTCCTTTCAAGAACTGAGGTGGCACGTGGCTAAAGTAGCTTTAATCGAACGCGAACTCAAGCGCGACAAATTGGTGGCCAAGTACGCGGCCAAATACGCAGAGCTCAAAGCAACCGCTGGTGACCCAAAACGCACCGACGAAGAGCGCGCTGCAGCTCGTTTGGGTCTGCAAAAGTTGCCCCGCAACGCAAACCCCACTCGTCAACGTAACCGTTGCGAGATCACTGGTCGCCCACGTGGGACCTTCCGTCAGTTCGGCCTCGGCCGAGCCAAGATCCGTGAAATGGCCTTCGCAGGCAATATTCCCGGAATCACCAAGGCAAGCTGGTAATCTAGGCAGGAGCAATTCAACATGAGTATGAGTGACCCCATTGCCGACTTGCTGACACGCATTCGCAATGCCCAAATGGTGGCTAAACCCACCGTTTCTGTCCCCGCTTCCAAAGTGAAGACGGCCATTGTTCAGGTTCTAAAAGACGAGGGCTACATCGATGGCTTTCAACTCAAGAGCCATGATGGCAAGAACGAATTGGAAATTTCCCTTAAATATTACGCGGGTCGCCCTGTGATCGAGCGTATTGAGCGAGTGAGCCGTCCAGGCTTGCGCGTTTACAAGGGCCACGATGCTATTCCTCAAGTTCAAAACGGCTTGGGTGTGGCAATCGTCACCACGTCCAAAGGCGTGATGACCGATCGCAAAGCTCGCGCAACCGGTGTCGGTGGCGAAGTTCTTTGCTACGTCGCTTAAGGCAGGAGAGACACATGTCCCGTATCGGAAAAATGCCTGTAGCCATCCCCCAAGGCGTGGATGTATCAATCAAACAAGATCAAATTAGCGTCAAAGGAACGGGCGGTACGCTGTCCATTGCTAACAACGCATTGGTCACTATCGACAACGACGCCGGCAAGATGACATTTGCGCCCGCCAATGATTCACGCGAAGCCAATGCCATGAGTGGTACTTTGCGTCAATTGGTCAACAACATGGTTGTGGGTGTCACCAAAGGCTTTGAGAAAAAATTAAATTTGGTTGGCGTGGGCTACAAAGCACAAGTCACTGGAACAAAACTCAATCTCGTGGTTGGTTATTCACATCCCGTCAACTTTGACATGCCAAGCGACATCAAAGTTGAAACCCCAGCACCTACTGAAATCATCATCAAAGGTGCAGATCGTCAACGTGTTGGTCAGATCGCTGCCGAAATTCGCGCAGTTCGTCCCCCCGAGCCATACAAAGGCAAGGGCATCCGTTATTCGGACGAAAAGATCACCATCAAAGAGACCAAGAAGAAATAAGGAGCTGCAACATGTTGACCAAAAAAGAGCAGCGTCTTCGTCGCGCACGTCAAACCAGAATTCGCATTGCTACACAAGGCACTGCGCGTCTCACCGTCAATCGCACCAATTTGCACATTTATGCCAGCGTCATTTCTGGCGACGGCAGCAAAATCATTGCAACAGCATCTACAGCAGAAGCTGAAGTGCGCAAAGATATTGGCGCATCAGGCAAGGGTGGTAATACATCTGCGGCCGAAATTGTGGGCAAACGCATTGCACAAAAAGCAAAAGCCGCTGGCGTAGAAAAGGTCGCATTCGACCGCGCTGGCTTCGCCTACCATGGCCGCGTCAAAGCATTGGCCAACGC
The DNA here is from genome assembly GCA_009693305.1 of Limnohabitans sp. GTDB lineage: Bacteria > Pseudomonadota > Gammaproteobacteria > Burkholderiales > Burkholderiaceae_C > Limnohabitans. Next base: position 12,221 of record SHXN01000001.1, on the reverse strand, counting down.
CGCTCGCGAAGCGGGCTTGCAGTTCTAAAGATCGGATAAGCAATATGGCAAAAGTACATACGAAAGTTCAAAACGAAGCGCGTGAAGATGGCATGCGTGAAAAAATGATTGCGGTCAACCGTGTAACCAAAGTGGTCAAGGGTGGTCGTATTCTTGGTTTTGCAGCACTCACTGTTGTGGGTGATGGCGATGGCCGCGTTGGTATGGGCAAAGGCAAATCCAAAGAAGTGCCAGCGGCAGTTCAAAAAGCAATGGAAGAAGCCCGTCGCAATTTGGTCAAAGTCAATCTCAAAAACGGTACCATTCATCACAACGTCACCGGACACCACGGCGCTGCATTTGTCATGATGGCACCCGCTCCTAAAGGAACGGGCATTATTGCTGGCGGTCCTATGCGCGCAGTTTTTGAAGTCATGGGCATCACCGATATCGTGGCAAAAAGCCATGGCTCTTCCAATCCCTACAACATGGTTCGCGCAACATTTGATGCGCTCACGAAATCCACCACCGCATCGGAAGTTGCGGCTAAGCGTGGCAAAACAGTTGAAGAACTGTTCGTTTGAACACGGAGCATCCCATGTGCAACGAAAACAAAGTCAAATTACAACTTGTGCGTAGTCCTATCGGAACACGTGAAACACATCGCGCCACTGTGCGTGGTTTGGGTTTGCGCAAAATCGGTAGCGTCAGCGAATTACAAGATACGCCCGCTGTGCGCGGCATGATCAACAAGATCGGTTATCTGGTCAAAGTGCTGTAAGGGCTTCACATGGAACTCCATAACATCAAATCCGCAGATGGTTCACGCCCCAACCGTCGTCGTGTCGGACGTGGCATTGGCTCGGGTCTTGGCAAAACAGCAGGCCGTGGTCACAAAGGTCAAAAATCTCGCGCAGGCGGCTATCACAAAGTGGGTTTCGAAGGCGGTCAAATGCCTTTGCAACGTCGTTTACCCAAGCGTGGATTCAAATCTCAATCGCTCAAGTACAACGCAGAAATCACATTGACAGCTTTGGGCAATCTCAATCAAAAAGAAGTTGACATCCTCACGCTCAAACAAGCGGGTTTGGTCAACGAAATTGCAAAAGTAGTCAAGGTCATCAAAACAGGCGAAATCAAAATTGCAGTCAAGCTCAATGGCATTGGTGCCACAGCAGGTGCAAAAGCAGCCATTGAAGCGGCTGGTGGATCTGTCGCCTAAATTGTTTATACGCACACATGTCAACTAGTCCATCATTAGCCAAAACAGATAAGTACGGAGACTTGCGTCGCCGTCTTATCTTTTTGTTGTTGGCGTTGGTGGTTTATCGTGTGGGTGCGCATATTCCTGTGCCTGGCATTGATCCTGCGCAGTTGCAACAACTGTTCAATGGACAGCAAGGCGGCATCCTCAATTTATTCAATATGTTTTCTGGTGGAGCGTTGTCACGATTCACCGTGTTTGCATTGGGCATCATGCCCTACATTTCTGCTTCCATCATCATGCAGTTGATGACTTATGTTGTTCCTACATTAGAGCAACTCAAAAAAGAAGGCGAAGCAGGGCGTCGCAAAATTACGCAATACACACGCTACGGCACATTAGGATTGGCTTTGTTTCAATCCATAGGCATTTCATTGGCGCTTGAGTCATCGGCAGGTTTGGTCATTGCACCAGGCATTGGTTTTCGCATGACAGCCATGGTCACGCTCACAGCGGGCACCATGTTCTTGATGTGGCTGGGCGAACAAATCACAGAGCGTGGTTTGGGCAATGGCATCTCTATTCTTATTTTTGCTGGTATTGCCGCAGGCTTGCCTAACTCAATCGGCGGCTTGCTCGAATTGGTGCGAACAGGTGCAATGAGCATCATCATCGCAATTCTTGTGGTTGTATTGGTTATTACAGTCACTTATTTTGTTGTTTTTGTTGAGCGCGGACAGCGCAAAATTTTAGTTAACTATGCACGTCGACAAGTCGGCAACAAAGTGTATGGTGGTCAATCCTCACACTTGCCACTCAAGCTCAACATGTCGGGTGTCATTCCCCCCATTTTTGCTTCATCCATTATTTTGTTACCCGCAACCGTTGTCAGTTGGTTCAGCACAGGCGAGAGCATGACTTGGCTCAAAGACATCGCTGCTGCCATGTCACCTGGCCAACCTGTTTATGTGATGTTTTATGCTGCGGCTATTGTTTTCTTCTGTTTTTTCTACACAGCGTTGGTGTTCAACAGCCGTGAAACAGCAGACAACCTCAAACGTTCAGGCGGTTTTATTCCAGGCATTCGCCCTGGTGACCAAACAGCCAAACACATTGACAAAATTTTGGTCCGCCTCACATTGGCTGGCGCTATTTACATCACCTTTGTGTGTTTGTTGCCAGAGTTTTTGATTCTTAAGTACAACGTACCTTTCTACTTTGGCGGCACATCATTGCTGATCATTGTGGTTGTGACCATGGATTTCATGTCACAGGTACAAAACTATCTCATGAGCCAGCAGTACGAGTCGCTTCTCAAGAAGGCGAATTTCAAGACGGCGGTGGGTGGTTAGGTAGTCGGGGCTAAGGATGACGTGATTCAGATGCAGGGTGAGATTGTTGAAAATCTTCCCAAGGCAACTTTCCGAGTTAAATTAGAAAACGGTCATCTGGTCCTCGGTCATATCTCAGGAAAGATGCGCATGCACTACATACGTATATTCCCAGGAGATAAGGTCACGGTTGAGTTAACGCCCTACGATTTGACGAGGGCAAGGATTGTGTTCCGAGCAAAGTAATGCTCGTTACATCGTGTGAAAGAAAAAAGAAATTTGCAAAGCAAATTTCAAAGGGTTTTAGGAGAATGAAATGAAAGTTTCGGCTTCGGTTAAAAAAATTTGCCGCAACTGCAAGATCATCCGTCGCAAGGGTGTGGTTCGTGTCATTTGCACAGATCCACGTCACAAGCAGCGTCAAGGCTAATCTTTAACAGTAAGTATCAAAGAGGAATCACATGGCACGTATCGCCGGTATCAACATTCCGCCGCATAAGCATGCAGAGATCGGACTCACCGCCATCTTTGGCATCGGACGCCCACGCGCCCGAAAAATTTGCGAAGCATGCGGCATCGCTTATTCCAAAAAAATCAAAGATTTGACAGACGCTGATCTTGAAAAAATTCGCGAGCAAATTGGTTTGTACACCACAGAGGGTGACCTTCGTCGTGAAACAACCATGAACATCAAACGTTTGATGGATATTGGTTGCTACCGCGGTTTTCGTCATCGCCGTGGTTTGCCCATGCGCGGTCAGCGCACACGCACCAATGCACGTACCCGCAAAGGTCCGCGCAAGGCCGCTGCAGCATTGAAAAAATAATTGAGGCACACACATGGCAAAAGCACCTACCAATAGCGCCGCACAACGCGTACGCAAAAAAGTTCGCAAAAATGTTGCTGACGGCATTGCGCACGTTCATGCATCGTTTAACAACACCATCATTACCATCACCGATCGCCAAGGCAATGCATTGTCATGGGCTTCTTCAGGTGGTCAAGGCTTCAAAGGCTCGCGTAAATCCACACCTTTTGCTGCACAGGTTGCATCAGAAGTTGCAGGACGCACCGCCATGGAGCAAGGTATCAAGAATCTGGATGTCGAAATCAAAGGACCTGGTCCTGGTCGCGAATCTTCTGTGCGTGCATTAGGCGCATTGGGTATTCGCATCACTTCGATTGCAGATGTGACTCCCGTTCCGCACAACGGATGCCGCCCTCAAAAGCGTCGCCGTATTTAATTTTTCAACAAGCCCACCGCTGTTGGTGACACACCGACAGCTCCCCATACTCGTTATGGGCAGATGACAAAAAGGAAGCGCAAGTGGCACGTTATTTAGGTCCCAAGGCCAAACTCTCACGCCGAGAAGGCACCGATCTTTTCCTGAAGAGCGCACGTCGCTCCATCAGCGATAAAGCAAAATTTGACAGTAAGCCTGGCCAACACGGTCGCACATCGGGTCAGCGTACATCTGACTTCGGTTTGCAATTGCGTGAAAAGCAAAAGGTTAAACGCATGTATGGCGTTTTAGAGCGTCAATTCAGACGTTACTTTGCCATGGCTGATCGTCAAAAGGGCAACACAGGTTCAAACTTGTTGTTGTTGCTCGAATCACGTTTAGACAATGTGGTTTATCGCATGGGTTTTGGATCCACACGCGCAGAAGCGCGTCAGTTGGTTTCACACAAGGCCATCACGGTCAACGGTCAATCAGTCAATATCCCGTCTTACTTGGCTAAAGCGGGCGACATTATTTCCGTACGTGAAAAATCAAAAAATCAAGGTCGTGTTATCGAAGCATTGCAACTTTCAACGCAAGTGGGTTTGCCAACATGGGTAGAAGTTAACGTCGACAAAGCAGAAGGCGTCTTTAAAAAGTCTCCCGATCGCGACGAATTCGCCGCAGACATTAACGAATCACTCATCGTCGAATTGTATTCACGTTGATGCGGGTCATTTGATTGACCTGAGGTCCTGCGGATGTTGTTATCTGCAGGTGCAAAAAAATTCAGCCTTAACGGTGTAACGAGCCGAGGGTATTGAGAGGAACTTCAAATGCAAACGAATCTGCTAAAACCAAAAAATATTAACGTTGAACAACTCGGAGTCAACCGCGCCAAGGTTGTGCTCGAACCTTTTGAGCGTGGCTATGGTCATACGCTGGGCAACGCCTTGCGTCGCGTCTTGTTGTCTTCCATGTTGGGATACGCCATCACCGAAGTCACCATTGCAGGTGTATTGCACGAATACTCATCGATCGATGGCGTGCAAGAAGACGTGGTCAATATTTTATTAAACCTCAAAGGTGTGGTTTTCAAATTACACAACCGTGATGAAGTCACTTTGAGCTTGCGCAAAGATGGCGAAGGCAGCGTCACTGCTGCTGATATTCAAACGCCACACGATGTTGAAATCATCAACCCCGACCATATGATTGCAACCCTTTCACAGGGCGGCAAAATAGATATTCAATTCAAAGTTGAAAAAGGTCGTGGCTATGTGCCTGGTACGGTTCGTCGCTATGGCGATGAGCCCAACAAATTAATTGGCCGTATCGTATTAGACGCGTCTTTCTCTCCCGTTAAGCGTGTGAATTACAGCGTCGAAAACGCACGCGTTGAACAACGCACCGATCTTGATCGTTTGGTCATTGAAATCGAAACCAATGGCGCCATTACTGCAGAAGACGCCGTGCGTGCCGCATCCAAAATTTTGGTTGAACAATTGGCCGTGTTTGCACAACTCGAAGGTGGAGAATTGGCCGCATTCGATTCACCCTCACCACGCAGTTCGCAACAATTTGATCCCATCTTGTTGCGCCCTGTCGATGAGTTGGAGCTCACCGTTCGTTCTGCCAACTGCCTCAAAGCAGAAAACATTTACTACATCGGTGACCTGATTCAACGCTCCGAAAATGAGTTGCTCAAGACCCCTAACTTGGGTCGCAAGTCACTCAATGAAATCAAAGAAGTGTTGGCCTCGCGTGGCCTGACCCTGGGTATAAAGCTGGAAAGCTGGCCACCAGCAGGTTATGATCGTCGCTTTTAAACAACACAGACACTCGTCCCCTGGCCGTACCCGATACGGCGGCCGGCAAAACAATTAAGGCACTCAAAGGAAATTATCATGCGCCACGGACACGGACTTAGAAAACTCAATCGCACCAGTGAGCACAGACTCGCTATGTTGCGCAACATGATGAACTCGCTCATATTGCATGAAGTCATCAAAACAACTTTACCCAAAGCCAAAGAATTGCGTCGTGTGGTTGAACCCATGATCACTTTGTCTAAAGAACCTACAATGGCTAACAAACGTTTAGCTTTTAATCGTTTGCGTGATCGCGATATGGTTGTTAAGTTGTTTGCAGAAATTGGACCTCGTTACAAAACACGTCCTGGTGGTTACACACGCATTCTCAAAACGGGTTTCCGTGTGGGTGACAATGCGCCAATGGCTTTGGTTGAATTGGTTGATCGTCCTGAAATCACCGAAGAAACTCCCACAGGAACAGCTGAGTAAGTTACAATAGAGATTCTGACGCGCGATGGAGCAGCCTGGTAGCTCGTTGGGCTCATAACCCAAAGGTCGCAAGTTCAAATCTTGCTCGCGCAACCAATACCAAACGCCCACCTTATCCGTGGGCGTTTTGCATGGAAGGCCAACCATGAACAACAACGCAGTACCCGACAAACACTTTCAACAAGCACAAGCATTGGCAACTCGCATTGAGTTCAATACATCAACAGGTAAACAAATCTGGCATGTTTGGAATGAACAAGCCAAGCGACCTTTGATACTTTTGCACGGAGGCAGTGGCAGTTGGACGCATTGGGTTCGCAATGTGTTGCCACTCAGTCAAGACCGCGCCGTATGGGCCGTCGACTTGCCAGGCTTTGGCGATTCACAAGTGCCACCCGAAGCCAAAGACGTTGACGATATTTTTTCAAGTGTGAGTCAATCGATCGCAGAGTTACACCCCTTGCAATCGGTCGACGTGATGGGATTTTCTTTTGGAGGATTGCTTGCGTCATATATCGCCGCGCATCACCCGCACATCATTCAACAATTAGTTTTGGTCGGTGTGCCCGGTTTGGGTATGAATAAAAATAGACTGGTGATTAAGAGCGTCAACACCAGCATCACAAAGCAAGAACGCTTTGCCGTTCATCAAAATAACTTATTGGTTCTGATGCTTCACAGCGAACACAGCATTGACGAAGAAACATTGCAAATTCAAGACGACAACATCTTGCGTGACCGACTTAAAAAAAGAAGAATAGCCAAAACAGAAATTGTGCGTGAATTACAAAAGCTTTGGACTTGCCCCGTACATGCCATATGGGGTGAGCACGACGCTTATTATAAAGACATGCTTGATCAAGCAGCAGATCGATTAAAAGACTGCGATTTAAAAAGCAATACGATTATCAAACATGCAGGACATTGGGTTCAATACGAAAGCGCGCAAGAATTTAATGAAACCGTAAAGCGTTACTTAGGATAAAAAATTAATCGGATACAACAGCAGTCACTTCAATTTCAACCAGCGCACGCTCTTCCACCAAAGCAGAAACAAACACGCAACTCATCGCTGGAAAATTTTTACCCATCACCTCTCGGTAGACTGCACCAATCTTGGAAAGATTAGACGTATACAAATCACGATTGGTAACATACCAAGTCATGCGCACCATGTGTTGAGGTCCTGCCCCTGCCGCTTGTAAAACTGCTAAAATATTGTGTAGCGCTTGCTTTGTTTGCAAAATAAAATCATCGCTTTCAAATTGTTGTTGCGCATTCCATCCGATTTGTCCACCCACATAAATTTGTGTACCACGTGTCATCACACCATTGGCATAGCCTTTAGGTGGCAACCAATCGAACGGTTGTAAAAATTCGCGCATAAAAAAACTTTCTGCAAAAAATTAAAATTGACGTAATTTGAAACGTTGCAATTTACCCGTTTCTGTGCGCGGTAAACTGGTAACAAAATCAATTTCGCGTGGATATTTATAAGGTGCCAGCAAGGCTTTCACATGGTCTTGCAAGTGTTCAACCATATTTGCAGATGGCGCGTAAGAGGAGCGCAATACACAAAAGGCTTTGATGATCATGCCACGCTCAACGTCGGGTTTGCCAATCACTGCGCATTCAGAAACTGCAGGATGTTTTAATAAAGCGTCTTCAACTTCTGGTCCCCCAACGTTGTAACCTGATGTGATGATCATATCGTCAGCGCGAGATTGAAAATAAAAATAACCATCGTCGTCTTGCATAAATGCGTCGCCTGGATAATTCCAACCATCGCGCACATATTTGGCTTGTCTGTCATCACTTAAATATTTGCAACCTGTTGGACCTCTAACCACCAGTTGGCCAACAACACCATTGGCAACTTCTTTGCCTTCATCGTCAACGATTTTTGCAACATAACTAGGAACCACTTTTCCGATTGCGCCTGGTTTGAGTTGACCGGGTGGTGAAGAAATAAAAATATGAAACATCTCAGTCGCGCCGATGCCATCCATAATGTCAACACCACTGGCCTTGTGCCACAACTCACGCGTTGCAACAGGTAAGCCTTCGCCAGCGCTTACGCAGATGCGCAGTGATGGCACCAAGCCCGGTTGAATAAAATTTGCCATTTGCCGATAAAAAGTTGGCGCTGTATAACAAATTGTGCAACCCACTTGTTTCATGAGTTCAATCATCTTCTCGGGCGTGTAGGCTTGGTCGGGAAAATAAACACTACACGCTTCAAACATGGGATAAATAAGCAAGCCACCCAATCCAAATGTAAATGCAAGCGGAGGAGAGCCCATCACTACGTCATTGGCATTGGCACACAACACATGATGTGGCCATGCCCAACAAGAACTCCAAATATCACGATAAGAATGAGCAGCGGCTTTAGGCAGACCCGTGGTACCCGAAGTAAAAGCAAGCATCGCAATCGCGTCGCCAGATAGCGCACATGAATCAAACTGTGTTGATTGGTCGTTGGCAAGTTTGTTGAGCGATGAGCCACGACTAGACGAATCAAAAGGGATCACGCCACGCATCACAGGCGTTTGTACATGAGCGGTGTGCAATTCACTCAGCAATGATTCTTGACACAGTGCGAATTGGGGCTTGGCTTTGGCGATGATGTCGCCTAACTCTTTGGCACGAAGCAGTGGCATGGTGCCGACGGCAATCATGCCCGACTTGACAATGGCAAGCCAAGACAATGCCATGTCAATTGAATTAAGACCACGCAATAAAACACGATTACCAGAAACCAATTGAAATTGATTGACCAACACGTGTGAAATTTGATTCACGCGCACGCGTGCTTGTCCGTAGGTCAGTGTGCGCGAGGGTGAGCGCAAGAACACATGATTTTCTCCAGCCATACCCATTGCTCGATCAAACAGCAAATCTACCAAATTGCAAGTGGACGGCGTTTGCATTTCTGGAAATTGAAAATCCAGCACAGGCCATGCAGAAGTAGAGGGTAGTTGTTGACGAACAAATGGATCGACTTGAATCATATGCGCATTCCTTTTAAAACAGATTTGCCGACAATAAGTTGTTGAACTTCGCTTGCACCGTCATAAATTCTCAGTGCACTAATATCACGATACAAGGCTTCAATTTTGTTGCCAACCAAAACGCCTTGACCACCATGCATTTGAAGCGCCATGTCAATTACCCGCTGTGCATTTTCTGTTGCACTGAGTTTGGCCATCGCCGCGGCTTGCGTATAAGCACCCGCCTTTGCGCTATCAGACCCCATTGAGTCTCTCATCCATGCCGCACGGTAGGTGAGCAATGCGCTTGCATCGATAAATGAGGCCATTTCACCCAGCTTGGCTTGTGTCATTTGAAAATCAGCTAATGTCTGACCAAACATGTGGCGCTTTTGAGCATAAGTGCAAGCCTCATGCAAAGCACGTCGCGCCATGCCAATTGCAGCCGCTGCAACCGATGCTTTAAAAATATCTAAAGTGCGGATGGCCAATTTAAAACCGCCGTGCAATTCCACCAACATTGCACTTGACGCTAACTGACAATTGTTAAAGTGTAGTTGTGACAAAGGATGTGGTGACATCACCGTTAGATGTTGCGAGTCGTCCATGCCTGCAGTCGGTGCATCCGCAACTAAAGCTGAGATGCCACGCGAGCCTGCAGATGCATCGGTTTTGGCAAACACCACATAAAAATCTGCGATGCCTCCGTTGCTAATCCAAGTTTTGCTACCATTTAAAACAAAGCCTTTCGCGTTTGGCGTTGCACTTGTTTTCATACCCGCAACATCAGATCCCACATCTTCTTCGCTTAATGCAAAAGCAGCAATTTTCTCTCCCTTGGCAACTGCTGGCAAATAGTGTGATTGCTGCTCAGGCGTACCCGCTAATGTAATTGCACCACTGCCAAGGCCTTGCATTGCAAAAGAAAAATCAGCCAAGGGACTGTGCCACGAAAGTATTTCACGCAGAACGACTAGGGCGCGTGAGTCGAGTTGTTGGAGTGCGCCACCGTGAGATTGTGGTACACAATAGCGAAGCCAACCACCGCAACCCAAACGCTGGACCCAATCGCGACACGCCACACGGTCGTCAGCCGCGTACACATTTTGTTGAGCCACCCATTGTTGCAATTGAGTGGCCATCTCGTGATGGAGTGAGTCAAAAAAAGGCAGTTTCCATTGCGATAAAGCAATCGGTGTTGATACAACTGTATTCAAAATGACTCCATGTTAAGGTTTTTAACTTTGCCTAATAATTGATGCAAAGATTTAATTTCTTGTGCGCTTAAACCACCAAAAGAATCGACGATCCAAACTTCGTGTTGCATAGCCATGGATTTAAAAGCACGTCGCCCACGTGGGGTCAATTGAATATGCCACGATCGTCGGTCCTTAACATCTTCAACACGCTCAACCAAATGCTCGGCCACCAACTGATCAGTGATGGCAGTGATGTTGCCACCAGTTACCATCATGCGCTTGGATAACTCGTTCATTTTGATTCCTTGCGGTTCGCGTTCGAGTTGCGCCATCAAATCAAAACGCGGTAAGGTGGTTTCAAATTGCGAGCGTAATTGCGAGCGCACTTTTTTTTCAATCAATTGCGAACAGGTAAGCAGTCGCAACCACAAGCGCAAGGCTTCTGGATGTTGACTGTTGGCAGGTGCTTCCGTGTCCATGAAAAAAATCTTTCAGCGCTGAGATAAATTGCGATACAACTGATCGCGTCCACTTAAATAGGGCAAAGGCCACACCACATCTCCCGAACCCAACTTAGCCGCCTCATGCAAAGTCCAAGCAGGATCTGCCAAATGAGGACGTGCAACCGCACACAAATCGGCGCGACCTGCGGCAATGATGCTGTTGGCTTGATCAGCGTCTGAGATCGCACCCACTGCAATGGTTTGAATCAAAACCTCGTTGCGGATGCGATCAGAAAAAGGCGTTTGATACATGCGACCATAAACGGGCTTGGCCTGGCGTGTGGTTTGTCCCGAAGACACATCGATCACATCACAGCCTGCTTCTTTAAAAAGACTCGCAATCACCACCGCATCGTCGTCGGTGTTTCCACCTGGCGCCCAATCGTGCGCGGAAATACGCACACTCATGGGTTTGTGCGTAGGCCATACCGCGCGCATTGCACGTAACACTTCTAATGGGAAGCGGCATCGGTTTTCGAGTGAGCCGCCAAAATCATCCGTTCGATGATTGGTGAGTGGACAAATAAAACTCGACAACAAATAACCGTGTGCGCAATGCAACTCCAACCAATCAAAGCCTGCATGATGGGCGCGCTGGGTGCTATCAACAAACTCACGCAAAACATTTTGCATGTCGGCAACCGTCATGGCAGTTGGAACCGCATTGTTAGGTCCACAAGCAATCGCACTGGCTGCGATCAATGGCCAATTGTTGTGTGGCAAAGGCTCGTCCATCGCTTCCCAACCCAACTGAGTTGAACCTTTGGGGCCACTGTGTCCCAGTTGAATGCCCATGTGCGCTTGTTGTGTGTGAACAAAATCAACCATGCGTTTAAATGCAAGTTGTTGTTCGTCATTCCATAAACCCGGACACCCTGGCGTGATACGCCCATGCGGATGAGGTGCTGTCATCTCCACCATCACCAAGGCTGCACCTCCCATGGCGCGCGCACCCAAATGCACCAAATGCAAATCACCCACCACGCCGTCTTGCGCGCTGTACATCGCCATCGGCGAGACCACAATGCGATTTTTAAGTATGAGATCGCGAACCTTGAGTGGCAGCAACATCGGAGCCAATGCACGATGGCCCGACAACCAAGATTCATATCCTTCTAACCATTTGGCATCACGCAAACGCAAATTTTCGTGACTAATGCGCTGAGAGCGCGTGAGCATGGAGTAAGTGAATTGCTCAATATCCATGCGCGAATAGCGATCGACATGCTCAAACCATTGGGTGGAGTTGCGCGCCGCATTTTGAATTTTTAATACCTCTACGCTGCGTCTATCCTCGTAGCTTTGCAAAATTTTTTCAATCGATTGCGCGGTGTTTTTAGCAAATGTATAAGCTAAATCAATCGCGTCCTCTAGCGCAAGTTTGGTACCACTGCCGATTGAAAAATGCGCGGTGTGCGCTGAATCACCCATAAGCACAATAGGCGTTTTGCACTCGTTGATCTGTTGCCAATGCACCCAGGTTTC
>SHXN01000107.1 GCA_009693305.1 Limnohabitans sp. | reverse complement strand
TTTCTGGCATCGCAGGTTCTTCCAAAGCGAGCCGCCTTGAGCCTTGTCGGCATACACATGTTGATAAATCGTCTCATGACTAAGTGGCAATTGGGATGCAATTTGTTCAGGACTCCATTGCAATTGCAACAACTGACGCACATGCTCTCGCACCAAAGGGGCAACAGTGGATGCGTTACGACTAAAAGTCGACCGACCGTCAGCAAGTTCGCAGGCTTGTTTGGGACGATAGCCTTTGCTCCCACGGTTTCTGCGCAGCTCGCGGCTAATGGTGGACTTGCTCTGATCGAGCACTTAGGCAATTTGAGTTTGATCGTGTCCGGCTTTCATGAGGACGTAAATCTGATATCTTTCGGCTTGGCTGAGGTGTTTGTAATTCATGGGCAACTTCGACTTGCAGGTCAGGAAACCTAGAATGCTAGACATTCTCAGCCTCCTCCCCTCAGTTAATCAAAGTTGCACTTCGAACTTGAATCCGCCTCTGTATTCATTTTCGCTTTAAAAAAAAGTTCGCATCAAGTATCACTTGTGCCCCACAATCAAGGTATGAGCGACAACATTCCCCCTCACCAACGCCGTGTGCGATACAGCGGTACGCATCCCAAGAGCTTTGCAGAAAAATACAAAGAACTCGATCCGCAAAAACACGCACTTGCCATCGAACGTGTGATGGCACGCGGGCAAACGCCTGCTGGCATGCATCGACCGATTTGCGTTGCCGAGATTTTGGCGATATTGGCCCCGCAAGCAGGTGAGGTAGGTCTTGATGCAACTTTAGGTTATGGTGGACACGCGCGTGAGTTGTTGGCCCGATTGACACCCACAGGAAAACTGTTTGGTATTGATGTGGATGCGCTTGAATTTGCACGCACACAAAATCGTTTGCGTGACCTAGGATTTGATGCTTCCATGCTCATCATGCATCGAATCAATTTTGATCAGGTGATGCAATTGTTGCCAGAGGCGGGTGGTGGTTTTAATTTTGTATTGGCTGACCTGGGTTTGTCGTCCATGCAAATCGATAACCCCGCGCGCGGTTTTAGTTTCAAGCATGACGGTCCTTTGGATTTGCGACTAGACCCCAGCCGTGGCCAATCAGCCTCTGAGTTGCTTCAATCCGTGACGCGTCAAGGCCTGCGCGATTTGCTGACAGAAAACGCTGATGAACCGTTTGCGATTCCATTGGCCGCAGTGATGCAAGGTCAATATATACAAACCACCACAGAGCTTGCTGATTTAATTCGCAATACATTAGAAATTGAATTGCCAGTGCTTATGACACAGGATGATCGCAAGATAGAAACAACCAAGTCGTTGCAACGCACGTTTCAGGCTTTGCGGATTGCTGTTAATGACGAGTTTGGTGTGCTCGATCGATTCTTGGCCGATTTGCCTTCGTGTTTAAACTCAGGTGCGCGCGTCGCGATCATGAGTTTTCACTCGGGCGAGGATAGGCGCGTCAAGAAGGCCTTTCAATCGGGTGAGCGCAGTGGTTTTTTTAAAAGTGTATCGCCAGACCCCATCCGACCATCAGCCGAGGAGAGGCGTGCCAATCCGCGATGCACCTCAACCAAACTGCGCTGGGCTGTGGTTGCCAATTGAAATAATTAGATCTTTTTTAAGCGCAAATTTTGCGGGTACATATATTTTTTTGCGTCATCATCCATTTCTGTTTTAAATGCATGTTGTTTTTTTAATTCTTCGGCTCTTTGTGCGGCGGGTCTTAGATTCATCAGATCAAGCAGACGCTTGATATTTGGATACGTCTCCCAGGTTTTATCACCCATACCCAGAACATAAGGCGTTAAACGGGCCCATCCCCAGAAACACATATCGACGATTGAATATTCTGTACCAAGCATGTAGGTATGGTTTGACAAATGATCGTCAATGATCTTCCAGTGGCGATGCGCTTCAAAATCGTATCTATTAAGCGCGTATTCATTGGGCTGGGGGGCATTATGTCTGAAGTGAACCGATTGACCCGAAAAAGGGCCAATTCCACTGGCTATAAACATAAGCCACGAAAGCGCTTTGGCTCTATCTGAACTTTTTAAATCGGTTGGCACAAATTTTTGTTCACGATCGGCTAAATAAAGAAGTATCGCGTTGCTATCAAAAACGGTGACATCACCATCAACAATTGCGGGAACTTTGCTATTGGGGTTGATTGATTGAAACTTTGGGTCAAATTGTTGACCCTTGCGTGTGTCGACAGGAATGGGCTCGTAGGCGATACCTAACTCCTCCAAAAGTAGAGCAACTTTCATTGGATTGGGTGCTGCATTGTAGAAAAATTGAAGCATAATGGATCCTTGGTGGGTGAAGTTATGAATGGTTGAATATATCAATGATTTGGGTCAAATTGGTACCTGTAAAGTATGGTCGCGGACCAATGGTCTCGTTGTCACCTAGGGTTTACCAAGGGCTAGGTTACTTACCCCAATCCAAAAATGAATAAGTGGTTTTTATCTAAAATAGCAATGTAGACTTAAATTTTGAGGAGTTGGTACCATGTCATTTGATCAAGAGAAATTAAAATCCGAGGCCTCAAATGTCGTTTGCAGTCTGGATGCAAAAAAATGCGTTCCTTGTGAAGGAGGTGTGCCAGCTTTAACGTCAGACGAGGCGCACGCCATGCTCAAGCAATTAAAAAGTGAGTGGAAAATTTTAGCCGACGGGCATGAAATACACCGACACTTTAACTTTTCTAATTTCTTTCAAACAATGAGTTTTGTTAATGCTTTGGCGCATATTGCCAATACAGAGGACCATCATCCGGATCTGGCTATTGGTTACAACTATTGCAAGGTGACCTACACCACGCATGCAATCAGTGGTTTAAGCGAAAACGATTTTATTTGTGCGGCGAAGATTGATCGACTAATCGATTAATCCATCTGGGATCAATGTAATAAAAACAATGATCAACAGGGCGATCATTAACGGGTCTTGGTGAAATATGTGAAAGACGTGCACCGATTTTTTCCATCGCTTTGCGAGATCTGATGTTATCAATGCCGACATGAAACCACACGCGTTTTGCCCAACTAAAAGCATGCGCAAGCATCGATGATTTCATTTCTGCGTTGACACGACCACCCCAATGCGAGCGAGCGAGAAACGTAAGTCCTATCGCCAGTTCGTGAGTTAAGACGTCAACGTCATAGTAGCGCGATGAGCCGATTATTTTTTGAGTTTAAGATCAACAACAACCAACGTAGATTTTGATAACAGGCCTGTTTGAAAAATTTGTAAATCAAACACGTCTCGTTGGTATCGCAGTGGGCTGGGGTGTTGCTCCCAAATCATGGGGTCATTGGCTGATTCATAAAGCGATTCCGAATCAGTGGCTTTGAGGGGGCGAAGCATGATTGATTCGCCAGTCAGCGTGGGTTGTAGATCAATGCTTGTCGCGGTCATGGTCATTTGTGAAGGGTATGATAGATATGAATCATAAGAGACAAATGTATGAAAAGCATTATTTTTAGACAGCCTGGCGGTCCTGAAGTTCTTGAATGGATTGATCAACCCGAGCCCGTCGCCGCGCTTGGACAGGTAGTGATTCGTGCGCACGCCATGGCTGTGAACATGCCCAATATCCTCATTCGCAAGGGACTTTACAAGTGGAGTCCACCATTGCCCGCAAACCCAGGAAATGAATTGGCGGGTGTGATTGAATCAGTCGGCGCAGGTGTCAGCGAATATTCAATTGGTCAACGCGTTTTATTAAGTGCTCGCGAATTGCCAGTGCGTGGTGGATGTTACACAGAAAAAATTGCTGTACCCGCAACATCGATACATGCATTGCCCGATAACGTTGATTTTGAGCAAGCGGTTGTGATTCCTACTTATTTGGTCGCACATGCCATGCTCAATGGTTTAGGACTACGTATTTTTAATATACACACCTTTGATCATCAACAAAGTGTACTCAGACAACTCACGCGTGAGTTGATTCAATTATTAGCGCAGAAAAAAATCAATTCTAAAATTGGTGCAAGGTTTGCTCTAGCTGATGCAGCGCAAGCGCACAGACTTTTTGAGTCAGGATCTTGGGTAAGGTTGTAATGACAACATGAGTGAGGGTCGATTAACGACCGCCGCTCACGTTCATGGTTGTACCTGTTACATAGGATGCGGCGTCGCTGAGCAACCAAACAACAGCTTGTGCAACTTCATCTGCCGTTCCGGGGCGTTGCATGGGCACTTGATTGGCAAGTCGTTGTGCGCGATCGGGTTGACCACCACTTGCATGAATTTCTGTCGCAATGAGACCGGGTCTCACGCCATTCACGCGAATGCCCTCGGTCGCCACTTCTTTGGATAGACCAATCGTGAACGTGTCGATCGCTCCTTTGCTGGCAGCGTAATCCACATATTGATTGGGTGAACCCAAATGAGATGCCGCACTGCTGATATTGACGATGCTGCCACCCGCACCGCCATGAAGCGTGCTCATACGTTTGATTGCTTGAGCCGCACATGCAAAACTTCCCAATACATTGATGCGCATCATGCGATCGACACGTTGCCATGTCATGTCTTCAACACGACAAGCCACATCAACCACGCCTGCGTTATTGACCAATCCACTGATTCGTCCCATGCTTGAATCAATCTCCTTGAACATTCGAATAATGTCTGCTTCAACACCGACATCAGCTTGAAACGCTTGTGCGTGACCGTCTGTTGATTTGATTTGCGCAACTATTTTTGCTGCGGCATCTGCATTGCTGGTGTAATTAACTGCAACGGCCCATCCTTGCTTGGCTGCGAGCAATGCACAAGCCGCTCCAATGCCTCGGCTTGCGCCTGTAATTAATGCGACAGGTAAATTTTGTGGTGTTGTCATTTGTCTTCCTTTAAATGGACTTTGTAGTATCGTGAGAATCATCGATCTTTGCAAATCGGGGTTGTCTGACACCGTCAATCACAACTTCTTCTGAGAACATGGACTGCGGTCTCACCCACAATTGAAGCTGATCGCCTGCATCGCCATAAAGCGCACGGTAAACAGTCATGGCTTCGAGGGTTTCGCTGTGACGCGCAGTGCCCACCACACGGTATAAATTTCCTTTGTAGTGGCGGTATACACCTTGCTCGGTCAATTGAAGGGGTTGTAGTTGATGGGTAGACATGATTATTTCATCTTAGATTTTTATTTTGCGCAATTCATATTATTAATGAGTATCGGGATATCAGCCTGCTAGAATTTAAAAATAACTTTCAAAAAAAATGCGTCGTCATTTAAAACCCCTTTGAATCGACGCAAGGAGATACACAATGAAACATTATCTGGGCTGCGTGCTTTGCACTGCGTTTTGCGTACTCCCTCTCGTATCCTTGGGTCAAGAGGCTTGGCCATCCAAGCCTATCAAGGTGATCGTGCCGTTTGGTCCTGGCTCTGCAGCGGACGCGTCGGGTCGTGCAGTGGTGGATTTGTTATCTAAGCAACTGGGTCAACCCATTATTGTTGAAAACAGGGTTGGCGCTGGTGGCACCATTGGAGCAGGCGCAGTGGCCAAGGCCGCACCCGACGGATACACGCTGTTGATTCATTCCAATTCACATACCGTTACGGCATCCACTTATACATTGGCGCAAATGGGCTACGATCCAGCGCGTGATTTGGTGGGTGTTGCTTCGTTGGCACTCACGCCTTCGGTTTTTGTCACTGCAACGTCCAAAGGTTTTGCCACGATGCAGGCCATGATTGATCATGCAAAGTCCAAGCCTGATTCCATCAACTATGCATCTGCAGGAGTGGGCAGCGTCACCCATCTGGGTGCGGAGCGACTCAAGGTTGCAGGTAACTTTACTGGCACACATATTCCAACCAAATCAACGCCAGAAGCAATGACAGAAGTTCTCTCTGGACGCGCAGATTACTTTATGAGTCCGATTGGACTGGCTGCACCGCACATCAAAGCGGGCAAGTTGGTTGCATTAGGCGTGTCTTCATCCAAACGCTCCAATGTATTGCCCAACGTTCCCACCACGGCAGAGGCGGGCGTTGTGAATGCAGAATACGACACATGGATGGGAATGTATGCACCCGCAAAGACGCCCAGAGATATTCTTGAGCGACTCAATCGCGAAGTTGCCAAAGTTTTGCGTTCACTCGAATTACAAGCGCGCTATGAAACGATTGTGATGACGCCTTTAATCATGTCTGTTGATGAGTTTGCGGTTTACTTAAAAAAAGATTTTGAGATGAATGCGCAACTGGTTAAACAAGCAGGTCTTTCACCCAACTAAATTTGAATATGAGTACACCTTCCATCAGTCGTCAATTCGCCCGTTGGGCTGCGGGTCTTCGTTATGAAGATTTATCACCTGCAGTCGTGGATAAAGTCAAAGCGCTTGTGTTGCATGGACTCACCAGTGTTGCATTTGGAACGCTCAATGAGCACTCGCGCGAAGTCGTTGATTTGGCAATTGCAGAGGAGGGCAAAGCAGATGGTGCAACCGTGTTGGGCGATGGTCGCAAGGCCACTCGCGTGGGTGCCGCATTTGCTAATGCAGAATTGATGCATGCGTCCTTGCTGTGGGATTCCTATCGAATGCTGACGCACCCTGGTCCTGTGCTCATTCCAACCGCGATGATTAATGCAGAACTCGAAGGCAAAAATGGTCAAGACATCATTACTGCACTTGCGGCTGGTTATGAATTCTCGTGCCGTTTATGCGACAAATTTATTCCCAGTACTGCTGCACGAGGATTCAGACCCAGTCCTATTTATTCAACTATGGGTGCGGCGATGGTGACTGGAAATCTCATGGGGTTTGATGAAAATCGTTTGGTCGCAGCTATTGCACTTGCCGCTAACTTTGCATCTGGACTTAACGAAGGACCTCGCAGTGGTGGTGATGAATTAGCGATTCATGAACCTCAAGCAGCGCGCAATGGCGTCTTTGCTGGCTTGATGGCTAGATCAGGGCATGTAAAAGGCTCCGAAAAGTCAATTGAAGGCGAGGCTGGTTTTTACAATGCGTTTACGGGTAACAACAAAGGCCAATTGACTTATGCATTTACGGGTCCATTGCAGTTTGACCCAACTGCAATCACTCAAGGGCTCGGTCAGGAATACAAACTCCTTACAGCTATGTTTCGCATGTATCCATGCCCAGGATATAACCAAGCGGTGATTAATTTAATGGCTGAACTCAAATCACAGCATTCAATCAACGCGAATGAGATAGCCAATGTTGCAATTCACATGAATTGGATCGAAACGCTCTACCCAAGTCCTGCGTTTCCACAATTTGAAGATTGGCAAAAGGCGCGTGTGGGTGAAACCCAATATTTTGCAGCGCATGCAGCCGTCAACGGTGGAGTTCCCGTTGTAGGCGGTCGCACTTTCGGCCCGACTGGCAAACAACTCGCAAGCGATCAACGTGTTTTAGATTTTATGGAGAAGCACATCACGCTTGTTCCAGAAAAAGACAGGCCAATGTTTTCACCAGCCATTCATGTGACGATGAAGGACGGCTCTCGACATTCTGGCGAATATCCTTATAGCCGCATGGAGTGGGACTTCAAGACATTGGCGGACAATCTGCAGGCCTGCGTCCCCGGCTATCCAGGAGGGCAAGCAAGCTTTGACAAATTGGTCCAAATCATGCGGCAGTTGGATACCTTGAAATCAATTGGGCCCATTATTGAAGCGACAACTCCAAAGTAAATTGAATAAGCGACGTGGTAGGGTCGAGGGTTTACGTTAGGAATTTTTTTATTTTATAAATTAACAAATATTATTTATTTAAAGTTTGGCGGATTCAAGTTGCGAAGTGCAACGTTGACTAAAAGTTGAGAGGCTGGGAATGATCTAGGGATTCTCTGCAAAAGTCTCATCGTAAGTCATCCAAAGGCGTGACACAAGCGTTATAGGTAGATGAAACAAACCACCTTTGCCAGCACCGGATTTGAATTGGTCACCAAGCATACGCGTAAGCGTGAGTTTTTGGAGGAGATGAACCTGGTTGTTCCGTGGGCTGACTTGGTTTCGCTCATTGAGCCCTTTGCGCCGGTCAGCAACACTGGTAGGCCCCCGTTCCCCTTGTCCACCATGCTGCGCATCCATTTCATGC
>SHXN01000106.1 GCA_009693305.1 Limnohabitans sp. | reverse complement strand
ATCACGCCACACCCACTTTATTGGGAGCTTGGAAATACGCCATTTGCGCGCGAGGCGTCGTACGCCGAAATGGCGCATGCAGGCGTTTCTGTGAATCAACAAAGTGCACTTACCCAGTCTGTTTTAACGGGATGGGCCTTGGGCGAAGACCAATTCATGGTGCTATTGCAACAAAAAACAGTGCGACGCGTCACCAAATCCAAGTCTGGCCGGCCAGAAAAACCCCCTGCTGAAAAATAAAACTTACACTGATAAGATCATAAGTCATTGATATAATTAAACTTTTGATCCGCCCCCAATAAATCTGTCAATTAAAAACAGGTAAATTAATAGTTATCTGACCCCAATTAATTTTCTTGGCATTGGTGTTGCGGTGCAATAGGATTGCATTCTCGCATTTTTTTTCGTGAAAATAAGGAACTCGATATGTCCGAGTCAACTCAAACAGCATCTGTTTTTTCTGAGGGTTTATACGACCCATCCAATGAGCATGACGCTTGTGGCGTGGGTTTTGTGGCGCATATCAAGGGTCTAAAAAGCCATGCGATTGTTTCTCAGGCACTCAAGATATTAGAAAACCTCGATCACAGGGGTGCCGTCGGCGCGGATAAGTTGATGGGCGACGGTGCTGGCATTTTGATTCAAATTCCAGACGCGCTTTATCGCGAAGAAATGGCCAAGCAAGGCGTGCATTTGCCCGCGTTGGGTGAATATGGTGTGGGTATGATTTTTCTGCCCAAAGAGCACGCATCGCGTTTGGCCTGCGAGCAAGAGCTCGAGCGCGCAATCAAAACCGAAGGTCAAGTGTTATTGGGATGGCGTGATGTGCCCGTTAATTTAGATATGCCCATGTCGCCCACTGTGCGCGTTAAAGAGCCTGTGATTCGTCAAGTGTTTATTGGTCGCGGCAGTGATGTGATTGTGCAAGACGCGCTCGAGCGAAAGTTGTATGTGATTCGCAAAACTGCCAGTGCCGCGATTCAACATCTCAATCTCAAGCACAGCAAAGAATATTACGTGCCCAGCATGTCATGCAGAACCGTGATTTACAAAGGTTTGTTGTTGGCCGATCAGGTGGGTACGTATTTCAATGACTTAGAAGACGCGCGTTGCATTTCTGCTTTGGGATTGGTGCATCAACGTTTTTCAACCAATACATTTCCTGAATGGCCTTTGGCTCATCCTTATCGTTATGTGGCGCACAACGGCGAAATCAATACCGTTAAAGGCAATTACAACTGGATGAAAGCGCGTGAAGGTGTGATGACTTCACCCGTTTTAGGCGAAGACTTGCACAAGTTGTATCCCATCAGTTTTGCCGATCAATCCGACACAGCCACTTTCGACAATTGTTTGGAGTTGCTCACAATGGCGGGTTATCCCATGAGTCAAGCGGTGATGATGATGATTCCCGAACCTTGGGAGCAACACACAATGATGGATCCGCGTCGTCGTGCGTTTTATGAATACCATGCCGCCATGCTCGAGCCATGGGACGGTCCTGCTTCCATTGTGTTTACCGATGGCCGTCAAATTGGCGCGACCTTAGATAGAAATGGATTGCGCCCCTCTCGCTATTGCATCACCGATGATGACATGGTCATCATGGGTTCGGAGTCTGGCGTATTACCGATTCCAGAAAATAAAATTGTTCGCAAATGGCGCTTGCAACCGGGCAAAATGTTTCTCATCGATCTCGAGCAAGGCCGCATGATTGAAGATGAAGAACTCAAGTCCAGTCTTGCCAATTCAAAGCCCTATAAGCAGTGGATTGAAAATTTGCGCATCAAGTTAGACGATGTCAAAGCGCAAACCGATCACACATCAATAGCGGGCGTCTCTTTATTAGATCGCCAGCAATCGTTTGGCTATACGCAAGAAGACATCAAGTTTTTGATGGCGCCAATGGCCGCCAATGGTGAAGAGGCCATTGGTTCCATGGGCAACGACAGCCCGTTGGCCGTGTTGTCCAACAAAAATAAACCGCTTTACAGCTATTTCAAACAGTTGTTTGCGCAGGTGACCAACCCACCCATCGATCCAATTCGCGAAGCGATTGTGATGTCTTTGGTATCGTTTGTAGGCCCTAAGCCCAATTTGCTAGACATCAATCAAGTCAATCCACCGATGCGATTGGAGTTGAGTCAGCCCATTCTTGACTTTGAAGACATGCACAAGTTGCGTCACATTGAAGAGATCACAAAAGGCAAATTCAAAAGCACAACCATCGATATCGCTTACCCCGTCACTTGGGGTCAAGAGGGTGTGGAGGCAAAGCTGGCATCGTTGTGTGCGGAAACCGTTGATGCAATCAAGTGTGGACACAATATATTGATCATCAGCGATCGTGCAGTCAATAACACGCAAGTGGCGATTCCTGCACTGCTAGCTTTGTCGGCTATTCATCAACATTTGGTGCGCGAAGGTTTGCGCACCACCGCAGGTTTGGTGGTCGAAACAGGTAGCGCCCGCGAGATTCATCAGTTCGCCGTGTTGGCAGGATACGGCGCTGAAGCCATTCATCCCTATTTAGCGATGGAAACGCTGGTTGAACTTCATCAATCGCTCAGTGGTGATTTATCCGCAGAAAAAGCGATCTACAACTATGTCAAAGCGATTGGCAAGGGCTTATCCAAAATCATGTCCAAAATGGGCGTGTCAACCTATATGTCGTATTGCGGCGCTCAATTATTCGAAGCCATCGGCATCAACACACAAACCGTTCAAAAATATTTCACTGGAACAGCCAGTCGCGTTGAAGGTATTGGCATTTTTGAAATTGCTGAAGAATCCATTCGCACGCACAAAGCCGCGTTTGGTGACGATCCCGTTTTAGAGTCGATGCTCGAAACGGGCGGTGAATACGCATGGCGCGTACGTGGTGAAGACCACATGTGGACGCCTGATGCAATTGCAAAACTGCAGCACAGTACACGCTCAAATAATTTCAACACTTACAAAGAATACGCGCAACTCATCAACGATCAAAACCGTCGTCACATGACTTTGCGTGGATTGTTTGAATTCAAAATTGATCCAACAAAAGCGATTTCTGTTGATGAGGTCGAGCCTGCATCAAAAATTGTGAAGCGCTTTGCAACAGGCGCCATGTCTTTGGGCTCTATTTCAACCGAAGCGCACGCCACATTGGCCGTTGCCATGAATCGCATCGGCGGCAAAAGCAATACAGGTGAAGGCGGAGAAGATCCTGCACGCTATCGCAACGAACTCAAAGGCATCCCCATCAAAAAAGGTGAAACGCTCAAGAGTGTGATTGGTGACGCACAAGTAGAGGTTGATTTGCCATTGCTTGATGGCGATAGTTTGCGTTCACGCATCAAACAAGTGGCTTCGGGTCGATTTGGTGTCACCGCTGAATACCTCAGCAGCGCCGATCAAATTCAAATCAAAATGGCGCAAGGTGCCAAGCCAGGGGAGGGCGGTCAATTGCCCGGTGGAAAAGTGTCTGAATACATCGGATTTTTGCGTTACTCGGTGCCGGGTGTGGATTTAATTTCACCGCCGCCGCATCACGATATTTATTCGATCGAAGATTTGGCGCAACTCATTCACGATCTCAAAAACGTCACACCCCAAGCATCGATCAGCGTCAAGTTGGTGTCTGAAGTGGGCGTGGGCACAATCGCCGCAGGCGTTGCTAAATGCAAGGCCGATCATGTGGTGATCGCAGGGCACGATGGCGGAACAGGCGCGTCACCGTGGTCGTCGATCAAACACGCGGGTAGCCCTTGGGAAATCGGTTTGGCTGAAACTCAACAAACCTTGGTGCTCAATGGTTTGCGCGGTCGCATTCGTGTGCAAGCCGATGGACAAATGAAAACAGGTCGTGATGTGGCCATTGCTGCACTCATGGGCGCTGATGAGTTTGGATTTGCAACAGCACCCTTGGTGGTTGAAGGTTGCATCATGATGCGCAAGTGTCATCTCAACACATGTCCTGTGGGTGTTGCAACACAAGACCCCGTGCTTCGCAAAAAGTTTTCTGGCAAGCCAGAACACGTGGTCAATTTCTTTTTCTTTATCGCAGAAGAAGTGCGTCAAATCATGGCGCAACTGGGCTTCAACAAATTAGACGACATGATTGGTCGCGCAGATTTGCTCGACATGAAAAAAGGCGTCGAGCATTGGAAGGCCAGTGGATTGAATTTTTCTCGATTGCTTGCTCAACCCGTGGTACCTGCTGACACCGCGTTGCGTCATGTGCAAGATCAAGAACATGGATTAGAAAAAGCATTGGATGTGAAGTTGATTGAAAAATCACGCGAGGCGATTGATCGTGGAGAAAAAGTTCACTTCATTGAAACCACGCGCAACGTCAATCGCTCGGTGGGTGCGATGCTCTCAGGCGCACTTACAAAAGCCAAGCCCGAAGGTTTGCCTGACGACACTTTGCACATTCAATTAGAAGGAACTGGCGGTCAATCGTTTGGCGCGTTTTTGGCCAAGGGAATCACCCTTTATTTAATTGGTGACGCCAATGATTACACGGGCAAAGGTTTGTCGGGTGGTCGCATTGTGGTGAGACCCAGCATTGAGTTCCGTGGCAACCCCGTACAAAACATCATTGTGGGTAACACGGTGTTGTATGGAGCCACCAGCGGTGAAGCTTATTTCTCAGGCGTTGCAGGCGAGCGATTTGCGGTGCGTTTGTCAGGTGCGAGTGCAGTTGTCGAAGGCACGGGCGATCACGGGTGTGAATACATGACGGGTGGAACAGTGGTGGTGTTGGGTCAAACAGGGCGCAATTTTGCTGCAGGTATGAGCGGTGGTTTGGCCTATGTGTACGACGAAGATGGCAACTTCCATCAACGTTGCAACACAGCTATGGTTGGATTAGAAAAAGTTCTCACCGAGGCAGAACAAGAAGCATTGGGCGCGCAAGCTGCGAAACATCGCGACATGTCGGATGAATCGCAGTTGTGCAAAATGCTAGAGAGTCATCACAAATGGACGGGCTCTAAACGCGCGCGTGATTTGTTAGACAACTGGGCAACGGCGCGTACAAAATTTGTTAAAGTATTTCCGCTTGAATACAAACGCGCATTGGGTGAAATGCAAGCGGCCAAACTCACAGCGTCAACGGTTAAACAAGCGGGCGGTAAAGCCAAAGCATCGACAGCGGTTAAAGCGGTTAAAGCGATGAAAGCGAAGGATTGATCATGGGAAAAGTAACTGGATTCATGGAGTTTGAACGGATTGAAGAGGGGTATAAGCCCGTCAACGAACGTCTTAAGCATTACAAAGAATTTGTGATTGCATTGGATGATGAACAATCCAAAGCGCAAGGTGCGCGTTGCATGGATTGCGGAACACCATTTTGTAACAATGGATGTCCTGTCAACAACATCATTCCTGATTTCAATGATTTGGTCTATCAAGGCGACTGGAAAAACGCCATCGCTGTTTTGCATTCAACCAATAATTTTCCTGAATTCACAGGACGCATTTGTCCCGCACCTTGCGAGGCCGCTTGCACACTTAATGTGAATGATGATGCGGTTGGCATCAAATCCATCGAGCACGCCATCATAGATCGCGCATGGAAAGAAGGATGGGTCAAACCTCGTCCTGCCAAGCACAAAACGGGTAAAAAAATTGCTGTCGTTGGATCGGGTCCTGCGGGAATGGCCGCCGCCCAACAACTCGCGCGTGTGGGTCACGACGTCACCTTGTTTGAAAAAAATGATCGCATCGGTGGTTTATTGCGTTATGGCATTCCTGATTTCAAAATGGAAAAAACGCATATTGATAGTCGCGTCGATCAAATGAAAGCCGAAGGCGTGGTGTTTCGTACGGGTGTGATGGTGGGTACAATGCCCCAAGACAGCAAGGTCACCAACTTGGCCAAAGAAACCATTTCTGCTCAGCAACTTCAAAAAGACTTTGACGCTGTTTTATTAACGGGTGGATCCGAGCAATCGCGCGATTTACCCGTTCCTGGTCGTGATCTGCAAGGGATTCATTTTGCGATGGAATTTTTGCCACAACAAAATAAAGTCAATGCAGGTGACGCGTTTCAAAATCAATTGCGCGCCGATGGCAAGCATGTGATTGTGATTGGTGGTGGAGACACAGGAAGTGATTGTGTTGGAACCTCTAATCGACATGGCGCAGAAAGCGTGACCCAATTTGAAGTGATGCAACAACCGCCTGTTGAAGAAAATAAACCGATGGTGTGGCCCTATTGGCCCATGAAGTTGCGTACGAGTTCAAGTCATGAAGAAGGATGCGATCGTGAATTTGCAATTTCTACACAAGAGTTTATTGGTGAAAACGGCAAGGTGACAGGAATAAAAACAGTTCATGTAGAAATGAAAGATGGTAAATTAGTCAACATTGCCGGAACAGAAAAAACTTACAAAGCTGATTTGGTTTTATTGGCCATGGGTTTTGACAATCCAGTGCCCACCGTGCTAAAAGCTTTTGGTATTGAGAAAGATGCGCGTGGCAATGCCAAAGCACACACCGAATTAGAGGGCGGATACGCCACTAACGTGCCCAAAGTTTTTGCCGCGGGCGATATGCGTCGTGGCCAATCCTTGGTAGTTTGGGCGATTCGCGAAGGTCGAGAAGCAGCGCGCGCAGTTGATGAATTTTTAATGGGATACAGTGATTTGCCGCGTTGAAGATGGTAGGCTATGCGTCTTGATGACTTCTACTACTTCGCCCCATCTTGTCGACATTCAAAACCTGAGCTTCGGTTACGGGGAGCGGCGCATTCTTGACGGTATTTCCATGCAAGTGCCACGCGGAAAAATCACCGTACTCATGGGCGCCTCTGGTGGCGGCAAAACAACCATCTTGCGATTAATTGGCGGCCAATACAAAGCGCAACTAGGACAAGTCTTAGTCAACGGTCAAGACGTGGGTCAGATGAATCAAACCGATTTATATGCGGCACGACGTCGCATGGGTATGTTGTTTCAATTCGGCGCATTGTTTACCGATCTGAGCGTTTTTGACAACGTCGCTTTTCCATTGCGTGAACACACACCGATGGGCGAAACGATGATTCGCGACATTGTGTTGATGAAATTACAAGCCGTTGGATTGCGTGGTGCTCGCGATTTAATGCCCAGCGAAATATCGGGCGGTATGGCCAGACGCGTTGCTCTGGCACGTGCCATTGCACTAGACCCCGAATTGGTTTTTTATGATGAGCCTTTTGCGGGCCTCGATCCGATTTCACTTGGCACATCGGCGCATCTCATTCGAGAACTCAACGACGCTTTGGGCCTCACGGGTATTTTGGTTTCGCACGATCTTGAAGAAACATTTCGCATTGCCGATCAAGTCATTATTTTGGCCAATGGAAAAATTGCCGCTTGCGGCT
Source organism: Limnohabitans sp. (assembly GCA_009693305.1). Classification (GTDB taxonomy): domain Bacteria; phylum Pseudomonadota; class Gammaproteobacteria; order Burkholderiales; family Burkholderiaceae_C; genus Limnohabitans. Next base: position 748 of record SHXN01000106.1, on the reverse strand, counting down.
TGCCCGATGATGTTCGTAACAGCACAGACCCATTGGTTCATCAATTTGTAACAGCCGCCGCCAACGGCCCCGTTAAATTTCATTACCCCAGTGTCGATATTCAAACCGACTTGGGTGTATCAAAAGTGAACATCACGTGATACAAAATTTTTTATCTGACTTAGGTTGGTCGGTGAGATTGAAATTGTCGCAATGGGGTTATGCCGCGCGTATGTTGTGGGAATTGATTGCATTGGCACCCACGTGTTTGCGTCGATTTGGTTTGGTGCGCGATCAAATGCATTTTTTAGGTAATTATTCGTTGGCTATTATTTCTGTATCAGGTTTGTTTGTTGGCTTTGTATTGGGTTTGCAAGGCTATTACACTTTGCAGCGTTACGGTTCAGTGTCAGCCTTGGGCTTATTGGTTGCGTTAAGTTTGGTGAGAGAACTCGGCCCCGTTGTGTCCGCCTTGTTGTTTGCGGGTCGTGCGGGTACATCCATCACCGCAGAAATTGGATTGATGAAAGCGGGTGAACAACTCAGTGCCATGGAGATGATGGCGATTGACCCCGTCGCACGAATTTTGGCGCCACGCTTTTGGGCGGGTGTGTTGGTCATGCCCCTTTTGGCCGCTATTTTTAGTGCGGTTGGTATTGCGGGTGGATGGGTTGTCGGTGTTGTGATGATTGGCGTTGATGCCGGATCATTTTGGGGACAAATGCAGTCTGGCGTTGATGTATGGGCCGATGTGGGCAACGGCGTCGTC
>SHXN01000105.1 GCA_009693305.1 Limnohabitans sp. | reverse complement strand
GCCTGTCACCTTGGATTTGGTGGATCGTGCCGTGGTCATCAAATCGGGTCGCGTTATCTTTAATGACACGAGTGAACGATTAAGAGAAGAAAAAAGTTTTTGGCATCTTTTTTAATTTGCCACAGTTTATTTGTTCGGGCTAGGTGACTCACTCAGGTTTAACGCCCGAGCGCTTAACAATGTCACCCCACTTGCGGCTTTCGTTTTTAATAAACTGATCCAATTCTTTGGGTGTCATGAACATTATGTCGTTGCCAATCGCTTCAAAGGATTGTTTGAATTTTGGTTGATTCAAAACCACACGAATATCTTCCGATAAACGATTGACCAATTCTGCTGGCATGCCTTTGGGGCCCATGGTGGCGTACCACAAAACCATGTCGTATCCTGGCACGCCTAAGCTGTTGAGTGCGCCAATACCTGGGAGCATGCTCGATGGTTGTGTACCTGTCACACCTAATGCATTGACTTTGCCTTGTTTGGCCAATGCCGAATGAGTGGTGATGTTGTCAATCATGAAATCAACGCGCGCACCCAACAAATCGGCCAGAGCAGGGGTTGTGCCTTTGTAGGGGATGTGTGTGAAACTGGTTTCAGTGAGTGACTCAAACAGGATGACTGCTAAATGACTCGAGCTACCAGTGCCTGAGGACGCATAGGTCATTTGTCCTTGTTTGCTTTTGGCTAGGGCCACAAATTCGGCAACAGACTTGACGGGAACCGTTGGGTTCACCACCAATACATTAGGAAACGATGCAACGCCTGCAATGGGCGTGAAATCACTCAGTGGGTTGTAACGGAGTTTGGAATACAGGTGCTGATTGAACGCGAGTGTGCCCGTGGTTGCAAAAAACAGTGTGTAACCATCAGCAGGTGAATCAGCTACCGCTTGCGCACCAATTGAGCCGCCACCGCCCGCTTTGTTTTCAACTACAATGGATTGCTTCATTTGTACTGACAATGCGCTGGCCAATAGTCTGGCACTGGTGTCTGTACCCGCACCGGGGGGAAAAGGCACTATCAATTTAATCGGCTTGTCGGGATAGTCAGCCAAGGACCATGTGGGTTGCATGCCAATGATGAGCAAAAATGCGCTGATCAACCATTTGAAGTTTTGAAAAATAGTCATTAGGTTTCCTTCTTAGGTCGCACAATTTTATTTTTTAGAACGCCAATGCGTTCAATTTTCAATTCCACCACATCGTTGGGTTTTAGAAAACGACCCAACTCCAAACCACAACCTGTGGGTACAGTTCCCGAGGCAATGATTTCACCAGGGTATAGCGTTTCGGATGTGGAAATGAAAGCGAGTATTTTTGCAAATGAATGATGCATGTCTTTGGAGTTGCCCCCGCCCCATCGTTCGCCATTGACATGAACTTCCATGTTTAAATTTTGTGGGTCACCAATTTCATCCGTCGTCACAATCCAAGGACCCAGCACGTTTCCTGTGTCAAAGTCTTTGCCTTTCATGGGCCCCATACCCAATGGTCGCTCATCCATTTGCGTGTCTCTGGCCGAAAAATCGTTGAAGATGGTGAAGCCAAAGATATGTGAAAGCCCCTCAGAAAAAGCAATGTTTTTGCCTTTTTTGCCAATGACGCAGGCCAATTCCAATTCAAAGTCCATCAACTCCGAATAGGGCGGCCACTGAACATCGGTTTCATGTCCCACCACACTCATGCGATTGCATTTGTAGTAGGTGGGTCTTTCATACCAAAGTGGTGAGATGGGCGCGGAGGGACGCTTGGTTAATTGCTCCCATGTTTTAATGGCATTGAGCAAATGTTGTTCAAACACCAAGCAGTCGCGCATTTGCTGCGGGCGTGGCAATGGAGAAAGGAGTTGCGTGCCAGCAAGTGGCACCATGGCTTGGATTGGCCACTGGTTGGCCAGCGATTGAGCCAATTGCAAACCGGGTTGTCCCGCATCAATCAGCGCTTGCATGTTGGCGAGCGTATTGCGTTGCGCAGTTTGTCCAGCCCATTGAGCTGCCATATCCAAATCTAAAATCTCATTTTTTTCTGGCTTGACTACACCGATGGCTGGTGTTGCATTAGCGCGAACAAATGTAGCGAGTTTCATGGCGTGTCAATCTTCAAAAATAGCAACAGCCCGTGTCCAGCCAGCGGAGCCGCCTTTAACTTTGACTGGGAAACTTGAAATGGTGAATCCATGTGGTGGCAACACTTCAAGGTTGTGCAGTTTTTCAATGTGGCAATAACCAATTTCTCGTCCAGCTTTGTGGCCTTCCCAAATCACTTTCACATCTTTTACTTCGGAGTATGTTTTTGACATGTGCTTGAAGTGCGCGTCCCAAGACCAGCAATCGGTGCCAGTGAGGCGAACACCGCGCGAGGTAAGATACAAGGTTGATTCGCGTCCCATGCCGCAACCAGCTTCTACATAGTCGGGGTCGCCAAAGCGTTTGCCTGCAGAGGTGTTGACCATCACGATGTCATAAGGTTTGAGTTCGTGACCAATGCGTTTGAGTTCTTGTTCTACCTCAACAGCACTGACCACATGACCATCGGGGAAGTGCCGAAAATCAAGTTTGACGCCGCGGCCATAAAACCAATCTAATGGAATCACATCGATGGTGGCGGCTGGTTGGCCTTTGTCCATGGTGGAAGCAAAATGCCAAGGTGCATCCACATGTGTGCCATTGTGGGTGTTCAATTTTAAAAATTCGATGGCATAACCTTCACCGTCAATCAACTCTTCTGGCTTAAGACCTTCGTAGCGTTTGGCAACCAGGGGTGCTGTGCTTTTGTGATCACGGTATTCAATGCTGGGCTCTAAACCAGGGGGATCCGATTTGACATCGTTTTCAATTGGTACAGACAGGTCAATGAATCTTCTTGCCATGGTGTTTTTTTCTTTCTCAGATTGTTGAAGATGAAATGTAAATGGATTTAGGAATCAATTAGATCAAGTTCAGTTGCTTTGATTTGCAGCGCCAAATATTTGGAATAGGCTCTGCATTGTGAAAATGCACCGCCTGTGAACCACAACCCCTTTTGCGCAGTTCGTGTCCACATGTTTTTAAGTTCTTGCGCTTGGGTGTCAAAGCCCCAAACTTGGCCAACCGATTGGGCCACCTTGTCGCCAAAAAGCGATTGCAACAAATGGGTGTGCCCTTTGTAGCCAGTGCCCAGCACAATGGCGTCATAAGTGAGTTGACGGCCGTCTTTGGTCTGCAAACCTGTGGCGGTATAGGTGGCTATGTTGTCGTTTTGTAAGATTGAAATGTCACCATATGCAATTAAATCTGAGCAACCCACGTTGAAATAGTAACCGCCACCGCGTGTTCTAAATAAATAGGGCCAACCCGTTCCGTCTACACCGTAGTCGAGTTTGAAACCTGCTTTTTTTAAACCGTCAAGAATCGGTTTGTCATAGGCCTTGGCTTGATCAGTTAAGCGTTTGTGCATGGCTAACATCAACTTCAGTGGAATCGATGTGTTGATCAAATCGCGATCTTCAAGTGAAGGGCCTTCGCCCAAATAAATGCCGTCATACAGTTGCGCACTGGGTTCTACATTTAAAACCAAAGTGGGGCTGCGTTGAACCATGGTGGTAAGAGCGCCGTTGCCGTGCAAATCTTGAGCAATATCATGTGCGCTGGTACCTGTGCCAATCACCAGTACGTTTTTTCCCTTCCACTTTGCACCCTCACCAAATTGGCTCGAATGCATCACAGGCCCTTTAAATTGAGCAAGTGTTGGAATGGCGGGGATCAAAGGTGAACCGCTCACACTTGTGGCCATGATGATGTGTTTGGGCTTCACGGTTCTTGTTTGCCCATTGGTCAATTGAAGTTGAGCTTGCCAAGTTTGTGAGCCATCATTAAATTGAGCGCTAGCAAAAGTGGTCTCAGTCCAAAAAAGGATATCCATGCAATCGACATACATTTCTAAAAAGTTGGCGATGCGATCTTTGGGTAGATAGGGCTGCCATGTGCTGGGATAGGAAATGTATGGCAAATGGTTGCTGTAGACCTGGTTGTGCAAAATCAAACCGTGGTAGTGCAGTCGCCAGTTGTCGCCAATGCGTTTCATACGATCAACCACCAAGGTATCAACTCCAATTTGACCCAAACGCGCGGCTACCGATAATCCAGCGTGTCCACCACCAACAATTAAAACAGTGGGCTCACGATTTGTGAAGCGACTTGCTGCTTGTCTCTTGTCAAGCCAGTTGGGCCCCTGAAAATTTCGGTTGAAAACGGGTTCAGCCCGTTGTGCACGAATGGTGGCCTCTTCATGACCACGAATGGTCTCTAAGGTGGTGTGAAAGGTCCATGCTTGGGTGGGCGAGGGGGTTTGACCATCGCATCGCATGCGCAACAACGCTGCGCCTTGACCAACAGCAGTTTCAAATTTTAAGATGGCTTCAATGACCGGCACATCAGCGCGTTCAATTTGTCTGGGTGGGCATCGCTTGGTGTCAATGCAAAAGTTGTGGGCCTTGTATTTGGCAACACCTTTGGCCAAGCCAGCTCCAATGGGATCGCTGCCGCTGGTTGTAGAAATAAACCATGAAACAGAAAGTATTTCTCTCCAATGGCTATCTGAAATAAAAAGACGACTGATTTGTTTTGGGTCTGCAGAATCAATAGCTGAATTGAAATGGATCAACCAAGACTCAACAATTTTGACGACATCCGCACTTGGCAAAATACCCATGAAACTCCCCAACAAATAATTGGCTCGAGAAAATGAAAAGCCATTCTAATGGTAGTTGACAGGTCAAAGCCAATTAGCTTGTTACACTGCCTATTTTACTTGAATCATCATGAGAATCTATCATCAAAGTTTGACAGTATTGCAAGACTTACCTGACTACGTTCAGCGCATGAAAGACCACATCCAAAAAATCGTTCGGCCCGATACTAAAGTGGTACTGCACGGCATGGCGCAGGGTAGCAACACCTTGCAATATCCCGGGGGTGACATACGATACCGATCGCTGTTTAATTTGCATTCACTGCAATGGTTAACGCAAGCTCTTAATGCTCAAGCTGAAGGTTTTGATGCGTTCGCGCTTTGTTCAACGCCCGACCCATTGATTACCGATATTCGTTCACTGCTGGATATTCCAGTGGTTGGCAGCTGCGAGAGTTGTTTCAAATTGGCAAGCAGTTAAGGACAAAAATTTGGCATGTTGCTGTTCATCGATTTAATGGCTGATCGTTATCGAAGTCAAATCGATGCCATGGGCTTAACGCCATTTTTGTCGGCATTGAGCCCGTTGGTTTTGGCTTCAACGTTGTGCTCGCTGGTTTTTCAAACCCTGGCCCACTCATCGATCAATTGAAAATCGCCGCCCGAAAAATGATTCAAATGGGTACCGATGTAATTATTTTGGGAGAAATCCCATTGAGCTTGATATTGGCTACTGAAGGCGTTAGCCGAGTCGATGAGGTCCCCATCATGGATTCATTGGCCGTGACGCTCAAGATGACCGAGATGATGGTGGACCTCCAATCCATGACGGGGCTGAGCCCGTGCAGACGTGGATGGTCGCAAGCCCCACCACCCAAAGAGCGGGTTTATGAATTACTTGATTTTTACGGCATGAGCCGTTTTCTCACCAAGTGACAAACCTGTTTTTATATCAATGATTTTTAAAAGCAAGGAAACAAGATGAGAGTTATTTTTTTAATGTGGGCGTTGTTGTGTTGGTTCATTCCCATCACTCATTCACAAACGTGGCCGAGCAAGCCCGTGCGAATCATTGTTCCTTACACCGCAGGTGGCGGCACTGATTCGGTTGCGCGGTCATTGGCGCAGTATTTATCCAAAGCAACCAACCAAACCTTTCTGGTTGAAAATAAACCCGGTGGTGCAACCATGATTGGCGCTGAAACTGTTACCAAGGCCAATCCGGATGGTTATACCTTGTTGTTTTCAGACAGTGCAACATTTGTGATCAACCAGCATCTTTACAAAAAGATGACCTATAAGCCATTGGTTGATTTAGCACCCATCACCAACATTGTGCAATTGGCTCCAGTGTTAGCCGTTAGCAATTCTGTGCCTGTTACTAACATGAAAGAATTTGTTGCGTATGCCAAAAGTCATCCTGGTAAATTAAGCTATGCCTCGTTTGGAAGCGGCTCCTACCCACACGTCATCAGCGAGCAACTCAAACGAATGGCTGACATTGACATTCTTCATGTTCCTTACAAGGGTTCTACCGCAGCTGTGGCAGATATGATTGGTGGGCAATTGTCGATGATGATTGTGACCTTGAGTGTGTTTGATCAATTGGAAAAAACGGGGAAACTAAAAATACTGGCAACCACCACAGCCAAACGACTGTCTTTGCGTCCCGAACTGCCAACTGTTGCAGAGTCTGGTGTACCAGGCTACTCTGCCAACGTTTTGTTTGGATTGGCCACCACGGCAGGAACACCCGAAGCCATACTTGACAGAATTCATGCAGAGGTTATCAAGGTTCTCAATGACCCCAATTTCAAAGAGAAGGTGATCGCTGCTCAGTCTTTAGAGCCCGGTGGTGCCAGTAGACATGATTTCACAACGCTACTGAAATCAGAAGAAGCGCGATGGGGTCAGTTGATCAAAGATTCTGGGGTGACAATGGACTGAATTGAAAGAGGTCTCTCTTCAAAGCAAAGCCGCCCTCTCTACCCATTCACCAATCAAAATCTCACCTCTGTCTGAACGTGCACGATGGAGTTGAACGCCGACTTCTTGAAGCATGGCCCAAGCCAAACACAAGTTGGATGACAAAACGGGCTTACCCGTTTTTAGCGATAAGGCTGACATGACACGCAAAGACGGCATGCCCGTTCCAGAAATCAATATGGCATCAGCATCACTCGTATTTAAATTGTCAGCCGCTTGCATCACCATCGATGCACGCATTTGATAAACAGCGCATGTGTCCGTTGTATCCATCGTCGTTCGGGTCGAATGTGTGATTAAAAGACCGCATTGCTGCCAATAGGTGAGACTCATATCAACCATCCATTGCGGGTAGGGCGCAAGCAAGGCTACTTTTTCCACGCCCAAAAAATGACAAGCCATCAAAATAGCTTGTGCAGAAGTGATGATAGGAAATCCAAAACGGGCTTGAAAAGCATCGATGCGTTTTTTTCTTCTTGTGGACCAATCATATAACTCGTACCCGTGCAAGCATAACCCAACGCATCGGGTGTTGTGCTGTCAAATGCTTCGATGCTGGTGCTAGGTTATCGAGGTACTCCACAATACGGTTGCTTGAATCAGTGCGACTTCCCTGCAGTCGTGTGGCAATAACGCCTACGCCTGCAGGCATGAGCACATAAAATTCTGGTTCAACGATGGGATTGGCCTGGGGCACAGCAACCCCCATCAAAGCGCGCGCACTGTATTCGCGTTTGGGGTGGTTAACGTTATCACTCATGGTGTTTTCAATCTGCGCGAATATTACCTGCACGAATCACCTCCTCCCATCTTTTTTTATCGGCATCGATGAGTTTTTGAAATTGAATGGGTGTTGAAGGTATTGGCTCTGCACCAAGATCAGCCAATGCTTTAACAGTGTTTGCATCTGCTAATGCTGTTTGTATCGCACGCGACAACGCGTTCACAATAGGCTCAGGCATGCGCGCAGGCCCTACAATGCTGAACCAATTTTCCATTTGAAATTCAGGTAGTGTTTTATTGATGAGAGCTAGTCCTGCTAATTGAGGCGATGCTTGATCACCACCAAACGCAATGCCACGAAGTTGCCCCGTTTTCACTTGACCCAGGTAATCCGACATATTGCCAAGCAACAGGTTGACTCGGTCCGCTTGTAAATCAATCATGGCTTGCGATCCGCCTTTGTAGGGCACATGTACGATATCGATGTTGGCCTGCCGTTTGAATAGTTCACCTGCCAAATGCCCAATGGAGCCCGTACCTGCCGATGCATATGAAATTTGACCTGGATGTGCTTTGGCATATGCGATGAGTTCGGGCACTGTTTTGTAGGGCTCATTGGGGGATGAGACTAACAAAGAATAAATATTGGCGATAGATGCAATGGGTGTGAGTTCTGTTTGCGTATTGATGGATAACTTCACACCAGGTAATTGAGGCGCAACAGCTAGGGATTCTCTGCAAAAGTCTCATCGTAAGTCATCCAAAGGCGTGACACAAGCGTTATAGGTAGATGAAACAAACCACCTTTGCCAGCACCGGATTTGAATTGGTCACCAAGCGTACGCGTAAGCGTGAGTTTTTGGAGTAGATGAACCTGGTTGTTCCGTGGGCTGACTTGGTTTCGCTCATTGAGCCCTTTGC
>SHXN01000104.1 GCA_009693305.1 Limnohabitans sp. | reverse complement strand
GCAGCCGATTACAAATTGGTTCATCACGCAACTAGCGGAAGATCGGTCTACAGTTTTTGTATGTGCCCAGGCGGCACTGTGGTTGCCGCCACGTCGGAGCTCAAGCGCGTTGTCACCAACGGCATGAGTCAGTATTCACGAAACGAGCGTAACGCAAATGCAGGCATTGTGGTGGGAATTGATCCTTCTGATTTTTTAAACGACGGCAACACAAACGATATTCATCCGCTTGCTGGCATTGTGCTGCAACGCCAATTCGAAAGTCACGCCTTTGTTTTGGGCGGAAGTGATTATTGCGCGCCAGGTCAACGTGTGGAAGATTTTTTAAATTATCGCCCATCCACGCATTGGGGCGATGTTGAGCCTTCGTACAAACCTGGCGTCAAGCCCACAGATCTCAGTTCTGCATTACCCACCTATGCCATCGATGCAATTCGTGAAGCGCTACCTGCGTTTGGAAAAAAAATAAAGGGCTTTGATATGGCTGATGCTGTTCTCACGGGCGTTGAAACTCGCACCTCATCGCCATTAAAAATCGACAGAGATGCGCAGTTTCAAAGTCCCAATTTACTCGGCCTTTATCCTGCGGGTGAGGGCGCTGGCTACGCAGGCGGCATATTGTCAGCGGGTGTGGATGGCATCAAAGTGGCCGAAGCCTTGGCCAAGTCCATTTACACCGCCAACTAAAAAATTTAAGAGGACGCTTGCAATGCGGCAATGCGCTCTTCAATGGGTGGATGCGTTGAAAATAATTTTCCAATATCGCTGGTGATACCCATTGCTGCCACACTGCTTGGCAAAGCACCTGCATGCATACTGCCTAAGCGTTGCAGTGCGTGAATCATGGGATCTTTGCGACCCAACAAATGCGCAGCACCCGCATCCGCTTTGAATTCACGTTGACGACTAAACCATGCCACGATCATGCTGGCCACAAAGCCGAGCACAATATCTAAAACAATACTGGTGATGTAGTAACCCATTCCAGGTCCTGAATTTTCTTCATCGTTTTTACGCAACGCTCTGTCCACCACGTATCCAATCACACGACTGAGAAACACCACAAAGGTATTGAGCACACCTTGAATCAATGTGAGCGTGACCATGTCACCATTGGCAATGTGTGCGACCTCATGACCCAGTACCGCCTCAACCTCTTCGCGCGTCATGCCTTGCAACAAACCGGTTGACACCGCCACCAACGCAGAGTTTTTAAATGCGCCCGTTGCAAACGCATTGGCTTCACCTTCATAAATGGCCACCTCAGGCATTTCAATGCCTGCCTTCTCAGCAAGACGGCGCACCGTGCTCAGCAACCATTCTTCATCAGCCGATTGCGATTGCGTAATGATTTTAGCACCCGTGCTCCACTTCGCCATGGTTTTGCTAAGCAACAAAGAAATAAATGCGCCACCAAAACCCATGACCATCGAAAAGCCTAACAATGCAGTTAGATTAAGTCCGTTGGCTGTTAAAAATTTATTGACACCGAGCAAACTGGCAACCACGCCCAAAACAAGCATCACGGCCAAGTTGGTAACAATAAAAAGAAAAATTCGTTTCATGAGGTCCTTTATACAAAGCCCAACCGTGGCTTCGCTAATTGCAATAGTAGGGGCGAATTGAATAAATTCAAGAGATAGCCCTACTGCACGATGGAGAATCTAAATCGAAGTTAGCTCGCTCCTGAGCGGTCTGAATACTTTGGTATCTTCATAAAAACCTGCTTCTTGATTTTGCTCGTGCCAATGTGGAATACCCAACAATAGCAAAGGGACAAATGGTTTTTGTTTTAAATAATCTTGACTTAATTGTTGACACACCTCAGTGTCAACCTCTGCGTCATCGGTTGGGTTTGAAAGATCCACCCTTACTGCGTGCGCAGTGATTGATTTGTAAGGGCTCATCATTTTTTCAAGCAAAGCATGGCCAAACAAAATGATGTGGGAATTTTTCCAATCCTCTTTGTACGTGATAAAAACTTTTTTCCAATTGCGATCGGTGAGTGCTAGCCAAATAGCATCACTGGTTTGAAGCAGTACTGAATTTTCATCCCACAAGGTGAGTGCATCTCTCACTTGTCCTCTTGCGGCCCCGATTCCATTGACTTCAATTTGCTCGGCTTGCAATTGATTCAATCTTTTTTTAATTATCGGAAAACGCAGCCAGCACAAACCATTCCAATAATCATGATAGTTATTGCGCGTAGGAATTTGTTGATGCTTTAAAATAAACGATTCGTAAGCTTGTGAATCATGCATTTGGCATTGCGCAACAAATGGATAACTGATCTGGTGCGAATGCATTTTCTCTTGCAATACGTTGTCGCGGTATCGATTGAGCGCAACTTCTACAGCGCCTGATTGCGCCCAATCGTGTACAACTGGCACGCCCCATTTTTTCCAAGGATCAAACCAAGGCGTGTTCCAAAATTCAGCTTGAATTAAGGCACCATGCGCCACGGCAAAGCCTCGCCCGAGCGCAAGGGTTTAAGGTCTGCTTCACCAAACACAAAAATCTCGGGTGGCGTCCAAGATTCTTTTTGCAAGCTGATGGTGGAGGTGTTACGAGGCAACCCATAAAAATCTGCACCATTAATACTTGCAAATTTTTCTAATTGATGGATAGCGCCTGCATTATCAAACGCTTCTGCATACATTTCAATCGCTGCATGAGCGGTGTAACAACCCGCACAACCCGTTGCGTGTTCTTTGAGATGTGCGGGATGAGGAGCACTATCGGTTCCCAAAAAGAAACGCACGTCGCCACTGATCGCCGCATTGATTAAAGCTAAACGATGTTTTTCACGCTTTAAAACAGGCAAACAATAATAGTGCGGTCTTACACCCCCGATAAAAATTGCATTGCGATTAAACAGCAAATGATGCGCAGTGATGGTGGCTCCCGTATATGCACCATCACAACTGCTCACATATTGCGTAGCCTCTTGAGTGGTGATGTGTTCAAACACAATTTTTAATTCAGGAAAATCTTTGCGCAATGGAATCAAGTGTTGATCGATAAAAGCTGCTTCGCGATCAAACAAATCAATATCAGGTGATGTGACCTCGCCGTGCACCAACAGCAACACGCCTAAGCGTTGCATCGCCTCTAGCGTGGTATAGGTTTTTTTGATATCGGTAACGCCCGCATCGCTGTTGGTGGTCACGCCTGCAGGATAAAGTTTGAGAGCCACAACGCCCGCTTGTTTGGCGCGTACAATTTCAGACGCTGGCAAGTTGTCGGTCAAATACAAAGTCATCAACGGCGTGAAATCCAAACCAGCGGGCACCGCTTTTAGGATTCGTTCTTTGTAAGCCAACGCTTGTTGCGCCGTGGTGATGGGTGGCTTGAGATTGGGCATGATGATGGCTCTGCCAAATTGCGCCGCGGTGTGCGGAACTACAGTGTGCAAGGGTGCGCCATCGCGCACATGCAAGTGCCAATCGTCGGGTCGGGTGATGGTGATTTTTTCAGTCATACCCCAATTAAATCACTATTCCAGCGTCAAATTGTTTTCTTTGGCCACGCGCTGGTATTTTTCTATTTTAGATTGCATAAATTCATTTAATTTTTCGGGCGACATGGGGTTGGTACGGGTTCCCAACTCGTCCAGACGTGTCTTCACATCGGGCAAAGTCAAAATTCGATTGATCTCTGCATTGAGCTTAGACACAATCTCTTTAGGCGTGTTGGCGGGCGCCACAACGCCATACTAGTTGGTGTCGCTGTAATCTTTTAAACCCAACTCCACCAAGGTGGGCACTTACGGATATTGCCTGTCACGCTTCAAGGTGGTTACCGCCAAAGGACGCATCTTGCCTTGTTCAATAAAATTAACCACCGACGACATTGCATCAAAATTCATGGTGATCTGACCTGCCAACAAATCGCTGATTGCAAGCGCACTACCTTTGTAAGGCACGTAAACCAATTTGACGCCCGTTGCGCGTTGAAACATTTCACCCGCCAGATGATTGGTACTCCCCACACCAGGTGAAGCAACGGTTAGTTTTTCGGGTTACTCTTTGACCAATGCAATCAAGTCTTTGATGCTCTTGACATTCATATTGGCGTTGACCACCAAAACATTGGGCATATAACCCACATAAGAAATCGTTGCAAAATCGGTGCGATGGTTGTAGAGCGGTTTTTATGCAAGCGCGGGTGCAATCGCTTGTGAATTGACTTGTACCATCAACAAGGTGTAACCATCGGCAGGAGATTTAGCAACCGCATTGGCACCAATCATGCCTGCACCACTGGGCTTGTTTTCAACTACAAACTGCTGGCCCAAAAACTCACTTAATTTTTGCGCAATCATGCGCGCGATGATGTCGGTTCCGCCTCCAGGTGGAAAACCCACGATCAATTTAACGAGCTTATTGGGATAGCCCTGCCGCATCGCAAAGCCACACAAGCACAACGCCCACACCAGCAACAAACGTTGAATTAATTTAATGATATCTCCTTTTTATTTTTAAGCAAAGTAGTACAAACGCGCAGGATCATTGACCAATATTTTTTGTAAATGTTTTTCGTCACCTGCCCACTGCGCCAACAAATCAGCCGAGTCTCCATCGTTGGGGCTTGCGCTCACGCGCTTGGGTGTGGCCAATCGGTACCCCACACCAGTCTGGCGGGAGCAATTTGAACCATGGCGCGTGCAATCGGCAAAAGCTCTTGATACTTTGGATGTGCCATCGATGTGAAATAAGGCCCCATCAATTTGGCCCAACAATGATCGTTCGCCATCAAATCCATCAATGCCTGACAACCCGATGAGTCCAAACCTTGCGATGCATCCACACAAGCAAAGTGATCAATCACAATATTGATGGGTAATTTTTTTAATTGCAAAGCGAGTTCTGGCATTTTTCTAAAATTTACAAAAAATTGCAAATGCCAACCCATGTGCTTGATGCGTTACGCCAATCGTGGCGCGTCTTCAATGCGCAATTCTTGCGTCGCCGATGCGGTATTGATGCGAATACCTCTAAAACCAGCCATGTGCATTTTTTCTAATTCTTGATCGGTGATATCGGGCGACACCACAGCCACTGCACGCAAATCAAACACGCGCGACTCCAAAGCTTCAAAAATAGCTTTGTAATCGGTACCGTACATACTGGGTTGAACCAACACCGCACGCTCACATCCCAATGTATTCAACACCTTGACGTATTCAGACCAAGGATTGTAATTGGGAATGAAATGCGTTTGAGGCAATATTGGGTATTGATCAAGTGGCCCAAAAATATGCGCATGACTGTCGCAAGCCAATTTGGGAAACTTCACGTCGGGTTTTTGCCTAGGCGAAATCGGCATGGGGATTTGCAAAGGCAGATTCACACGTTGCTCCAATTAACGAGACATTCTTTTTTCAACCGTTTTGGCTTCAATCTCATAGTGCTCTTCCAAATCAATCAAGTCTTCCACTTGTTGACGCGCATCAATGTATTCTTGTTGCGTCATGCCTTTGAATTCACCCGTCTCACGCAACTCACCCAACACTTGTTTGAGGTAATGAAACGCACTGCACAACACCACTTGTGCTTCAATACAAGCCACATAACCCATGTCCATTAAATTCTTTGCGAGAAAAAATCGGACGTCCATCGCGATTCCCCCTGCTTTGCACATACGCCAATGGCAACTTGCAACGCTTGGGCGCTTGCTTGGCATCGTCCAAATTGCGTGGATACAAAAGACCTATATCAGCGCCTACTTCGGCGGCTTTGTTTAATCGCATCACCGCTTCATCCAAGCCCATCGCTCTGCATGTATCTGTGCGTGCAATGATCACAAAATCCGGATCAGACAAATCACGTTGTTGACACGCAAAATCAATCTTCTCAACAAATTCCTCAACAGGTACACCGTGCACCACATACTTGTGATAATGCGCACGCTTGGGGTACAACTGATCTTCAATATGAATACCTGCCACACCTGCATTGATAAATTCTTTAACCGTTCGCATGGTGTGCAAGGAATCGCCCCACCCCGCACCCGGATCGGTCAATAAACGGATTTGAATTTTGCTGGCAATGTTTTGTGCCAACTGCACTTGCTCGGTCATGGTAAGCAAAGGCTCGGTAATCGTGGTGGACGCACCTGACACATAACCACCAATATATGCAGCTTCATAGCCAATGGATTGAAATAAGCGATCCGACAACGCATCGTGCACCGACGGCATATGCAAAAACGTGTGATCCTTGAGTAATTGATGCAAAACCTTGCCGGTACTGATGGTGGACATTGCAAACCTTTTAAAAAATAATTGAGGCGATGATAGGCCTGCAACTCACAAACGCTAAGCACCTACATCACTGCATGTCGCTGGGGTGACGGCAAAGCGGTTTTGTACCGCACTTGCTTGAGCGCAAAGCTTGATCTGATTTTTTCGATTCCAGGAATTGGCGTGAGTTGCTCCAAAATAAATTTTTCTAAAGCACCGATGTCTTGCACCGCCACGCGAATTAAATAATCCGAGTCCCCCGTCATCAAATAACACTCCATTACCTCGTCGTGCTCGGCGATGCGTTGCTCAAAATAAGCCAAGGCCTCTTTGCTTTGCTCTTTGAGACTGATGTTGATAAACACATTGAGCCCCAAACCCAATGCGGACGCATCGGCCAAGGCCACGTATTTTTTAATCACGCCACTGTCTTGCAACGCTTTAACGCGCTGTAAACACGGCGATGGCGACAAATGCACGCGTCTGGCCAAGTCCACACGTTGGACAAAGACCCATCCTCTTGCAAATCGGTGAGTATTTTGAGGTCGGTGGTGTCCTAATTAAAATTCTTCATAAATGTAGTTTTAAAGCATACAATGCTGTGTTTTAGTGTTTTATCCGCCAAATAGGTATGGAATATGGCCCCATTTAATCTATTATCTGATTCTATGAATGCATCCATACCTCCCCATCTACTGCAAAATAATCCGTCGATCGACATCGACCACCTCGAGACCCAAGAGTGGCGAGAAGCGTTTTTAAGTTTGGTCCAAACCCAAGGCCCACATCGAGCGCAATTTGTGTTGGATGCACTCACGCAAATGGCCATGAAACACCAAATCGGTTGGCAACCCAACACAGGCACGCCCTATGTCAACAGCATCAGCGTTGAAAAGCAACCTGTTTTTCCTGGCGACCTTGCTATTGAAGAAAAACTAGCCGCCATCATGCGGTGGAACGCATTGGTAATGGTGGTCAGAGCTAATCAAGCCTATGGCGAATTAGGTGGACACATTGCCAGTTATGCGAGTGCAGCTGATTTATTTGAAACAGGGTTTCACCATTTTTTTAAAGCACGCGATCAACAACAACTTGGTGACTTGGTTTTTTTCCAGCCGCACAGCGCGCCTGGCGTTTATGCACGCGCATTTTTAGAAGGCAGGCTCACTGAACAAGACCTCTTCCACTATCGACAAGAAATACAAGGACCCAAAAACGGCGCACGAGGTTTATCGAGCTATCCGCACCCTTATCTCATGCCCGACTTTTGGCAATTTCCAACAGGCTCGATGGGCATTGGTCCCATCAGCTCAATCTATCAAGCCAGGTTCATGCGTTACCTCACGCATCGTCAATTGATAGACTGCACATCGCGAAAAGTGTGGGGCGTATTTGGTGACGGTGAAATGGACGAACCCGAATCCATGAGTGCCCTCACCTTGGCCGCACGCGAAGGATTGGATAACTTGGTGTGGGTGGTCAATTGCAATTTGCAAAGACTCGATGGACCCGTGCGTGGCAACGGTCGCATCATCGATGAACTCGAAAAATTATTTTTAGGCGCAGGATGGCGCGTCATCAAACTCATTTGGGGCAGTGATTGGGATGGATTGTTTGCGCGCGATACATACGATGCATTGGTCAATGCATTTGCCAACACGGTTGACGGACAAATGCAAACCTTTGCTGCCAAAGACGGTCAATACAACCGCGAACATTTTTTTGGACAAAACCCACAGCTCGCGCAATTAGCGCAAGGCATGACCGACGAGCAAATCGATCGACTCAAACGCGGTGGTCACGACCTCGTCAAAATACACGCGGCCTATGCAGCGGCCAACGCACACACAGGCCAACCCGTTGTAATATTGGCGCATACCAAAAAAGGTTATGGCATGGGTAGTGCAGGTCAAGGCAAGATGACCACTCACAGTCAAAAGAAATTAGACGATAAAGATTTATTGGAATTTAGAAATCGATTCAATCTGCCACTCAGCGACGAACAAACCACTTCATTGAGTTTTTATAAACCTGATGCCAACAGCGCAGAGATGCAATATTTACATACGCGCCGAAAAGCATTG
>SHXN01000103.1 GCA_009693305.1 Limnohabitans sp. | reverse complement strand
CAAAATCCAGCCTGCGGCGCACATACCAAATGTTGCCGTGACACTGATGAGTGAACCGTAACCGTGACAATTAAGCGAACCATCTGGCGACTCAATATTGCAATTGGCGTCGGGCTGCTTGACGCTTTCTTTGCTGAAAACACACATGATCTTGCAATGTTTTGTTGATTCCAACAAAACTTTTTGCTTATGAAGTCGACGAAGTTTTCCGAGTAACGGATCGTGGGTCACGTCCATCAGGTCCATGATTTCAACGTGATGTGCATCTTGTTTGCCACCCGCCGCGCCCACCGTGATAAAAGGAATCGCGTGCTGTATTGACCACTCGCACATCACCAACTTTGCATCCATTTGATCGCATGCATCTATCACTGCATCAACACCCGTGGGCAAAATGTGAGGCCAGTTTTCTGGCGTCACAAAATCTTCAATGGTTTGGACATTGCACGTAGGATGAAATTGCGCAATTCTTTCTTTTAATGCAATAACCTTGGCCTGCCCCATCGTGTTGTCGGTGGCCTGCAATTGTCGATTGATGTTGGAGGGCGATACATGATCCATGTCTATGAGAGTGATTTTTCCAACACCACTTCGAGCCAAGGCTTCAACCGCCCAAGAACCTACGCCACCCACACCAACCACGACAACATGCGATTGAAGCAAGCATGAAACCGTACCGTCGCCCCACAATCGATCCAAACCGCCAAAGCGACGCGCTTGATCGTCATTCATTTCAGTCGAGACGCCAAGTTTGATATTTGATGGCACTGACTGCGCCAATGACGATGCCTAGAGTGGCGACAACAGCATTGAGACTAAGTGTTGATAGTCCGCTAACACCTTGTCCAATGGTGCAACCCATTGCGGTGACACCGCCAACACCCATCAGCACTGCACCTATTAAATGATTACCCAAATCTTCAACACTGCCAAAGCCTTCCCAGCGAAAACTACCCTCAAACTTTGAAGTGACAAACGATCCGCAAATAACACCGACAACCGTGACAATACCAATGCTAAGTGTTTTTGATTTGTCGCTGTAGAACTCCAACCAATCGAAAAGATAGGCGATTGGTGCTACAAAACTCAGTGCCTCCATTCGGGTTGAGTTGGTATTTAAATAAACTTCTTCGAGTGTGTCGGGATGCTCTAAAAGATGCCCTAAATTTCCGCTGACCCACCACGCAGCAATCACCAACAATCCAATTCCAAAACCAGCCATCCAATTTTCAAGATTGAAAAAACTGGCGTTGAGCCCAGCATATAAAAATAAAATAAAACCCAACGCTAAGCCTATATAAGCAGTGAGTTGCAGTTGCTCAGGAGCAAATAAAGATATCAAGAAAGTTGCAAGATTGGCGCCTTGTGGCATTTCAATAAAAATTTGATCCACTGTGACCACGCGTAGCACGGCAGTGATACCTTTGAGCGTTGCAAATGCCGAAATTCCAATCACAATCATGACGACCCATGATTTGAGATTGCCTGTTCCGACGCGAATGAGCGTTTTGTTGCCGCAACCCGAGGCGAAAACCATTCCTAAACCAAATAAAACGCCACCAACCAAGGAAGACAACCATAAAAATTGTGAGGCTGAATAGACGGCTTTTTCGGGTTTGATGTATCCCAACAAACTGAGAATTGCAAAGCCCATCATGGCCACACCAATGGCCATGATCCATTGACGTGCACGCGTCCAATATCCCATGTTGACGACGTCACTGATTGCGCCCATGGTGCAAAAATGCGTTTTTTGCGCCAATACACCAAACAACAAACCAATGGCAAATGAAGCCAATAAGATCTGCTGACTCAATGCATGGATATCGATTGCGTCCATAAAATTATTTCAAACTACTTAAACGCTCTTTACCCGCATTGGCAGCTTCGGTATTGGGATAATTTCGAATCAGATCATCGAGGGTTTTGCGAGCACTTCTCACATCCTTCAGATCCAATTGGCAATTAGCCAGTGATAAAAATGACTCAGGGACACGCGCATGAGTGGGGTGATTTTGAATCAGGTTTCTAAATTGATTCATGGCCTCTTTGTAGTCTTTTACCGCATAACTTGAATTTCCCGCCCAATACATCACAGAAGGTTTGTAACCACTTGACGGATATTTTTTATTGAAATCGAAAAAAGCAGAATTGGCTTCCGAAAAATTACCTATTCGAAACAAGTCCAACGCTGTCTCAAATTCCTTTTTTTCGATAGGTTCAGCAATAAACTCCACATCATCGACTGAAACCTTACTGGGTTCAATTTTTTGCAAGCGTAATTCGAGTTTTTGAATTTTGTCGTCTTGTGCTCTGATGAAGTCTTTATAAGTGCGCTGCAAATCAGACAAATCTTTGGCTAATTCTTCTTGGCTTCCTCTTAGTTTAGAAGCCTCAGAACGCAATGTTTCGAGTGAATTTTGAATTTCTAAAAAATTACGCTTAATTTGTAAAATTTCAACATCTTGCTTTTGACTTAGATTTTGCTGTGATTGACGAAAGGTATCTCTCAAGGAGTCGACACGCTGGCGCAATTCTAAAATTGCACGACGCGCCTCGTCATCCTCAAAGAACGCGGCCCATGAAGAGGCACACGCCAGTGACGCCATGAATACCAAAACAAGTTGAAAAAATAACTTATTCATCAGCGGTATGAAATTTCAGCACGACGATTTTTGGCATAAGCTTCTTCGTTAGTTGCTGAATCAACAGGCTTTTCTTTTCCAAAGCTAACGGCTTCTAACTGACTATCAGCAACGCCTAGCAAAGCGAGGGCTTTGCGTACAGATTCAGCACGCTTTTGACCCAATGCCAAATTGTATTCACGTCCTCCCCGCTCGTCCGTGTGACCCTCTAAATTGACTTTGCGTTTGGCGTCAGCCCGAAGGTATTTGGTGTGTGTCTCGATAAGAGATTGATATTCTGGCTTGATGACAAAACTATCGTAATCGAACATGACAAGCTTACCTACACCAACTGGGCCTGGGTCTATGCCTGGTAATTTACTCACTTCAACCGTTGTGACGCTGGACTTGGGTTGAGCATCGTTAGCGGTGGAGACAGCAGCGCCTACTTTATCTTCGACGGGAACTTCAGCAAGTTGGACGTTAGATGCACAACCCGCCATTAACATCACTAAGCTGATTACGAAAATTATTTTTTTCATGATTTCTCCAAGTCAATTCGGTTAAGGTTTTAAAAAGGGTCCCCAATGCGGTTCGCGAATATCGCCGTTTTGTCCTGCTAAGCGAGCTGTTATTCGACCATCCAGTGTCGTGGTCATCAAAGCTTCTCTGCCTTGAATTTGAGTGGCATAAACCAACAATTTGCCATTGGGAGCGAAGCTGGGTCTTTCGTCTGCAACTGTTTGTGTGATCGCCGTCGCCTTATCCAAATTGAGATCCATGAGGTGCAATTTGAATTGGCCATTGACGCGTGAAATGTAGGCAAGGAAACGACCATCGGGACTGATGCTGGGCGATATGTTGTAGTTGCCAGTGAATGTGACGCGCTGAACGGGGCCACCGATTGATGGTGTTCGATAGATTTGGGGAGAACCACCACGGTCACTTACAAAATAAATTGCACTGCCATCGGGTGTAAAAACGGGTTCAGTGTCGATGCTGGGTGATTGAGTTAAACGCTTGGCTTCGCCACCCACTGATGAAATCAAATACAACTGCGATCCGCCATCTCGTGTCAATGTAACGGCCAATTGATTGCCATTGGGCGACCAGGTGGGTGCACTGTTGGAGCCTTTGAAATTAGCAAGAACTCGCCTTTTACCCGATGCAACCTCATGCACATAGATAACAGGCTTGCGCGACTCAAAGGAAACATAGGCCAATTGGGTGCCACTGGGCGACCAGCCGGGAGAAATAATAGGCTCAGGACTTGTTAAGGCCGCCTGTGCATTCTCACCATCCGAATCAGCGATCCACAAATGATATTTGCCTGCATTTTTGGTGATATATGCAATACGAGTTGAAAAAACGCCTTTATCACCCGTTAATTTTTCGTAAACGTAATCTGAGATGCGATGCGAAATCAGTCGAAGGTCAGAGGGTGAAACTGCAAAACTTTGGCCACCCAAATCTTGGCCTTTGACAACATCCCACAATCGAAAACGCACGTCGAATCGACCATCGGACAGTCGTGTGATGCTTCCTGCAAGATGTGCATCTAGATTTTTTTGACGCAACACACTGAAATCGGGTCTTGAAACCTCATCGCCCAAGGCGCCTAAGCCTGACGATTTGAATTGCCCGCTTCTTTCGAGATCAGCAGAAATAATGATTGAAACTTTTTGGGGTGAATTATCTTCACCTTTGAATGTGGCTATTCCAATCGGAATTTGTGTGACACCGACACCCGTGACTTCAACTCTGAATTGAGCGTACGAACTTATCACTGCAAAAATTAAAAGTGCACAACACACCCAAAATTGCAACAGAGAAGAACACCGACGATGAAAATATTGAAATGTCATTACTTCAATGGATACCGCAAAATGACTGAAAAACTCTCGATCTCATTATCTATTGTAACGCCTTCCTCAGAGGGTGGATAATCCCTAGGGTTACCCTTAGTTTTAAAACAACAGCCCCATTTCAGCGATCTATTTTTAAAACATGCCAAGCTCCCCCTCAAAAACATTGATTCAGCGTTTGGTGCAAGCCGCCCGATTCTTCAGCACGCCAGCCATCGCTTGGATGGTCGTGGTGATATCCGTCATCGTTGTTTCAATTTCAGAGCCCATGATTCCCGCATTGCTCAAGCCACTGCTCGATCATGGATTTGTTCAAGGAAAAATCGAACTCTGGTTGGTGCCTGTTGCTTTGATTGGCCTGTTTGCCATTCGAGGTCTTTGTGTATTTACCAGCCAAGTGGCCATAGCAAAAATTTCAAATCAAGGGCTGCTCAAACTACGCACACAAATATTTGAAAAATTATTGCACGCGCATCCCGATTTGTTCCGACAACAATCGGCCAGCGCATTGGGCAATACCTTGGTGTATGAAGTGCAAACAGGCGCGTCCATGATGGTTCAATCGCTTTTAAGCATGGCCCGAGACACCCTCACCTTGTTGGCCCTTGTCGGCTATTTGCTCTATCTCAACTGGAAACTCAGTTTAATCGTTGCGCTCTTATTTCCATCGGTTGCGTGGCTAATTAAGGCCTTGTCCAAAAGACTCTTTGTGTTGTCTAAAAACAATCAACACGCCACGGATGAATTAGCCTATGTTGTAGAAGAAAACGCGTTGGCCTATCGTGAAATCAGACTCTATGGTGGGCAAGATACACAAAGGCATCGTTTTTCAATTCTGGGGAACGTGCTCAATCGCTTGGCAATGAAAACAGTTGTGGCCAGCAGTGCGATCACTCCTCTAACACAGTTATGTGCGGCCATTGCTTTATCAGGTGTGATTTGCGTTGCCTTGCTACAAAGTTCGCAAGATGGCACAACTGTGGGCGGGTTTATTGCTTACGTCACTGCCATGTTGATGTTGATTGCGCCCATCAAACATTTGTCCGATGTGACTGGCCCTCTCACGCGCGGCTTGGTCGCCGTTGAGCGCGCATTGGAATTGATTGAATCAACTCCGAGCGAAACCTCTGGCACATTTTCTAAAGACCGCGCAAGTGGACATATTTCACTTGAAAACATTCGGGTCCAATACAACTCGAACTATCAGCCCACTCTTTTTATTCATCAACTACAAATTAATCCGGGTGAAACCTTGGCTTTGGTTGGACCCTCTGGCGCTGGCAAAACCAGTTTGGTTAATTTACTACCTAGGTTCATCGACCCCAGTTTTGGCCATGTGAGCTTAGATGGTGTCCCCATCTCCGATTGGAATTTGATCTCTCTCAGAAGTCAATTTTCAATGGTCAGTCAAAACGTGATCGTTCTTAATGACACGCTTGCAAAAAATGTGGCATTGGGTCATGTATTAGATCGTGAACGCGCAATAGCTTGTTTGCATGCGGCTAATTTACAAAGCTATGTTGATCAACTCGCACTTGGAATCGACACCATGGTGGGCCATAATGCATCGCAACTCTCTGGGGGACAACGTCAACGATTGGCGATTGCACGCGCCCTATACAAAGACGCGCCTATTTTGATTTTGGATGAAGCCACGTCCGCTTTGGATAATGAATCAGAACGAGCGGTTCAAGAAGCATTGCACAGACTTCAAGCGGGGGGTCGCACCACCATCATCATTGCACATCGTCTGAGCACTATCGAACACGCCGATCGCATTGTGGTGATGCAAGAAGGTCAAATCATTGAGACTGGAAAACACACTGACTTGATGCAAGCGCAAGGCACTTATGCCAGCCTCTTTAAGCTGGGGTCATTTAATCAATCAAACTCTAAAAACAAGCCGCAGAGCGTTTAAAGAAGAATAATATCGTAGCTCTCTTGTGGAAGATTGGCTTCGGCCTGAAGCGAGATGGGTTTACCAATAAATTCACTTAAACCCGCTAGGTGTTGGCTCTCTTCATCCATTAATAAATCAATCACGCGCAAGGAAGCCACAATTCGAAATTCTTTGGGATTGAATTGTCTGGCTTCACGCAAAATTTCTCTCAAAATATTGTAGGCAACTGTTCGAGCAGTTTTGACAATGCCTTTGCCTTGACAAATTTCGCAAGGCTCGCACAGCAAATGAGCTAACGATTCGCGCGTGCGTTTGCGAGTCATCTCCACCAAGCCCAGCTGTGAAAATCCACTCGCCATTGTTTTGACACGATCGCGTGACAATTGTTTTTGCAATTCTTGAAACACGGCTTCTTGATGTTGTGGCAAGCTCATGTCAATAAAGTCGGCAATCACAATGCCACCCAAATTGCGCAAACGCAACTGCCTCGCGATGGCACCTGCGGCTTCTAAATTGGTCTTAAAAATAGTTTCATCAAAATTTCGTGCGCCGACAAAACCACCGGTGTTGACATCGATTGTGGTTAATGCTTCGGTTTGATCAATCACTAAATAACCGCCCGATTTGAGATCGACGCGACGCCCCAAGGCCTTGAAAATTTCTTCATCCACAGAAAACAAATCAAACAAAGGGCGCTCGCCTTTGTAAATTTGAAGCTTATCCACCGTCATCGGCATGAATTCTTGTGCAAAGGTTCGCAAAAATTGAAATTGCTCATTCGAATCGATTCGAATACTGCTGGTTTGATCGCTCACCATGTCTCTGAGAACGCGTTGCAACAAATGCAAATCTTGGTGAAGCAAGGACTGAGGCGGTAACTTCGTACTCAACTCTTTGATTCGCCTCCATGATTTACGCAAATAGGCAATGTCTTCTTGTAATTCTGCGTCGCTGGCGTCCTCGCCATTGGTCCGCAGGATATATCCCCCTACAGTGCCGCCTTGAGCCGCTTGCTGGGCCAAATTTTGCAACCGCAAGCGCAAGGCTTCGCGTTGCTCTAAATGAATTTTTTGAGAAATACCGATATGATCATCTTGCGGTAAAAAAACCAAAAATCGACCCGCAATACTGATTTGATTGGAGAGACGCGCGCCCTTGGTGCCCATTGGATCTTTGATCACTTGAACGAGAAGGCTTTGTCCTTCAAACACCTGCTTTTCAATCGGTAAAACTGGCACAGGCTGAGTTAAGTGATCCGCGTGACGCGCGGTGACACTGCTCATCAAATCGGCAGCATGTAAAAAAGCGGCTCTCTCTAAGCCAATATCAATAAATGTCGATTGCATTCCTGGCAATACACGAGCGACTTTTCCTAAATAAACATTACTGACCAATCCTCTTTCGAGCGCGCGTTCAACATGTAATTCTTGAACGGCGCTGTTTTCAATCACGGCCACCCGCGTCTCTTGCGGCGACCAATTGATCAAGATATCTTGTTGCATAAGTTTTAAACCAAAAACCCGAAGTCTCTCAAGAGTTGGGACGTTTCATAGAGGGGTAACCCCATGATGCCCAAGTAACTGCCTGAAATGTGTTGAATAAAAGTGTCCGCCAAGCCTTGAATGGCATAAGCACCCGCTTTGCCCATGGGTTCTTGACTGGCCACATAGTTTTTGATTTGCGCATCGCTCAAGTTTGCAAAAGTGACCTGAGATTCACTGATTACCTGTTTTTGTTTATTTTGATGCCCCAGCATCACCGCTGTTAACACCGCATGCATTTGACCCGACAATTGATACAAAAAATCAATCGCGTCTTTTTCATCACGCGGTTTGTCCCATATTTTTCGATTCAGTGCCACCGTGGTATCCGAACACAAAATAAGCGCATCAGGCAAGGACAATTCAACTCTTCGTTGCTGAGCGGACTGCCATTTGAGATTTGTGACGCGTTGCAC